>JAFDXD010000009.1 GCA_018268135.1 Bacteroidota bacterium | reverse complement strand
CCTGCTAATATCTTCTGATACAGGGCAGGATTGTTTTTGCAAAAAAGGCAACTCGTTGAGCGAAGGATAAAAATATCGCCTGCCGCTAATGCCCTGTTCTTTTAATTGTTGCACGGCTTGGAGCAGGGCTGTTTCGCTTTTAAATATTATGGGATAATAAGAATAATTATACTGCACCTGCCCGGGTATTAACGGCCGCTCTACATTTTGCAATAAAGAATGATAATATTCGGAGGCTTTTTTACGTGCCTCTATTATTTCTTCTATATGCGGCAATACACATAAACCCATTGCCGCATGAAACTCTGAATTTTTACCATTTATTCCTACACTGAAATAATCATCATACACATGGCCAAACTGACGATACAAATACAATTGCTTAAATACCGCATCATCATTAGCAATGACACAGCCACCCTCTACCGTATGAAATATTTTGGTGGCATGAAAACTACAGGTGCTAATATCGCCATAGCTCAATAATGATTTGCCCTTGTAGCTTACACCAAATGCATGTGCGGCATCGTAAATAACTTTTAACCCATGCTTTTTTGCAATGGCATCAATGGCTTCTATATCGCAAGGTATGCCATACACATGGGTAGCGAGTATGGCCTGTGTGTGGGGGGTAATGGCCGCTTCTATTTTTGTGGCATCAATACACAAAGTAGTTGCATCTATATCTACAAACACCGGTTTGCAGCCCTCCCACAATATAGCATTGGTGGTGGCTACATAACTAAAGGGAGTTGTAATTACTTCCTCAGTTATATTCAAGGCTTTTAAAGCCATTTGTAAAGGAAGGGTACCATTGTTGGTAAATAAAAAATTTTGTACTCCTAAATAAGTTTTCAATTTTGCTTCAAGCTCCTGTACCAACTCTCCATTGTTGGTTAACCAGACCTTATCCCAGGCACGTTTTAGGGTGCTGCTGTAAGTGTCAAAATCTGGCAGAAAGGTTTTGGTAACGTTGATCATTTGTAAGTTTACAATTAATTATTCAGGATTAGGTATTTAGTTATAAAACTTTTATTCCTATTAGTTTTTTTATATCTACTTTTTGTATTGATACAAATTAAAGGTTGTATAAATAAGCTAAAAATTTGTTTTGTGTTCAAGCTGCCTAATCCTATAAATCTGAAGTATTAGGTATTTTGATATAGAACCATTGTTCCTATTTTGTTTTTCTTTATTTACTTTTTGTGAAGATGCAAAAAGGAACAAAAAAATCAAGGCTGCATAAAAAAGCTAAAAATTTGTTTTGTGCTCATGCTGCCTAATCCTATAAATCTGAAGTATTAGGTATTTTATTTTAGAGACTTTGTTCCTATTGGTTTTTCTTTATTTACTTTTTGTCTTGATACAAAAAGTAACAAAAAAATCAAGGCTGCATAAAAAAAGCTAAAAATTTGCATGTCCGCCTAAAATAAAATAAGTCCGGACGATAGATCATATCCCGGCTTTAGTGCGACTTACGTGCAAACTGCAACATTCAGCTTTTTCAGCATTCATTTTATTTTTTAACGGCTTCCATTCAAATTTTCTTAACGCTTTTTTTATGAGGCCGGAACCTCAAGCTTCGAAAATTTGTTTTGTGTTCATGCTGTCTAATCCTATAAATCTGCAAGGATTAGGTATTTTGATTTAGAACATTTATTCCTATTTTGTTTTTCTTTATTTACTTTTTGTGAAGATGCAAAAAGGAACAAAAAAATCAAGGCTGCATAAAAAAAACTAAAAATTTAAACGTCCGCCTAAAATAAAATAAGTCCGGACGATTGGTCATAACCCAGCTTTAGTGCGACTTACCAACCAACTGCAATATTCAGCTTTCTCAGCATTCATTTTATTTTTTAACGGCTTCCATTCAAATTTTCTTAACGCTTTTTTTATGAGGCCGGAGCCCCAGGCCTCGAAAATTTGTTTTGTACTCATGCTGTCTAATCCTATAAATCTGAAGTTTTTGGTATTTTGATTTAGAACCTTTGCTCCTATTTGGTTTTTCTTTATTTACTTTTTGTCTTGATACAAAAAGTAACAAAAAATCAAGGCTGCATAAAAAAAGCTAAAATTTTAATTTCTTTAAAAACAATAAATGTATAAAATCATTACACGGTATCAATAAATGTACGCTCTACTTTATTAAATAGTACAATGCCTCCCAATACTACTACTACAATAAAAATACAGCTATAAGTAACGGAGGTAGCAGTAAACAATCCCTTTCCAAATAAGGCATAGCGATACATTTCTACAATACTGGTTAAAGGATTTATATCGAGAATCCATTTGTACGATTTATTTTGCAGATAAGATAATGGATAGGCAATTGGCGTGGCATACATGAGTAGTTGCATACCAAAACCGAGCAGCACCGAAAAATCGCGGTACTTGGTAGTAAGTGATGAAAAAATAATACCCAGCCCCAGCCCCATTAATGCCATCATTACTACCAATAATGGCAACAACAGCAATGCCCAGCCTGCATGAATTGTATAACCATGAAAAGCATAGTAAATAAATACCGCTACTAATAGTGCAAACTGAATGAGCAGCTTTACAATATTGGAAGCTACTACACTTAATGGTATTACTAACCTGGGAAAATACACTTTGCCAAACATGCCTGCATTGGCAACAAATGTGCCCGAAGTACCCATCAGGCATGCATTAAAATAGTTCCAGATACTTATACCGCTCATGTAAAACAATACAGGGGGAATACCATCGGTAGGTATTTTGGCAACGGTGCCAAATACAAATAAAAACATGATGGTAGTAAGCACAGGCTGTATCACATGCCATAATGGGCCGAGAACAGTTTGCTTAAAAGAAGCAACAAAATCCCGCCTTACAAATAGTACCAGCAAATCTCTATACTTCCATACCTCTTTTAAATTGAGGTTTAAAAAACTTCCTTTGGGTTGTATTACCAGGTCCCAGTGATCGGGTTGGGTAGTTGGGTCAGTTGCTTTCATTTATTGCTATAAAGAGTCCTTTTCAGGATAGGTTAATGTTGAAAAAAATCGGGTAACATCAAAAAGTTATTAATTAACAGGATTAGGAATTTTGATATCAAAGCTTTATTCCTATTTGGTTTTTCTTTATTTACTTTTTGCCTTGATACAAAATCAAGGCTGCATAAAAAAGCTAAAAATTTGTTTTGTGTTCGAGCTGCCTAATCCTATAAATCTGAAGTATTAGGTATTTTGATTTAGAACCTTTGTTCCTATTTTGTTTTTCTTTATTTACTTTTTGTCTTGATACAAAAAGTAACAAAAAAATCAAGGCTGCAAACATCTAAAATTTGGTTTGTGCTCTTTCTACCTAATCCTATTAATTTAAAATAGATAAAAGTGTGTGTAGATTTTGCTTATAAGCCGTATAACTAAAATGGCTGAGCATCAACTCACGGTTAGGTATAAATGCAGTTTTATTTTTACCAATGGTAGTGATGGCTTGTTGTATGCTTTCTACATCATCGGGGTTTACAAGCAGCCCAAGCTTACCATTTAGCAAGGCATCGGATGAGCCATCTATGTTTCCGGCAATAACCGGAAGCCCATAATACATAGCTTCAATAAACACGATACCAAAGCCTTCTTTTCTACTTGGCATGATGTAAATATCTGATAAGGCAAAATAATCTTCCAATACTTCATCGGGTATAAACCCGGTGAGATGAATGCAATGTTGCAACCCTGCACGGGAAATTAATTCTTCCAGTCTTTTTTTCTCTAGCTCGTCATAACTTCCCGCCAACAGGTATTTTAAATTGCCCATGGTATCTTTTAAGCCTGCCATGGCTTCTATTATTTTATCATAACCTTTATACTGCTCTTTTGAAGATAAGCGGGTGAGCGTCATTAGAATTATTTCATTTTCACCAAAGTTATACTTATCAAGCAGGGCAGGGCTTTTATCCCTCACAGAGGGCAGGGGCAAAAACGGGTCGAGGCAATTATTCAATACCTTACATTTATCAGAAGGGTATCCGTGTACAGAAATTATTTTATCTCTGGTAAACCTGCTTACTGCCCATATCTGGCTGCAACAGGCCAGCATATTTTTCTTTTTACTGCTAAGGGGGCTCCAAACTTCAATGCCGTGCGCCAGCAAAATTATTTTTGTATGGGGTGATATTTTTTTTATCAACCAGCCGATGAGCAAAAGGTTGATATGGCTTAGGATGATGACATCAAAAAGCCTACCCTTGTTAACCATAGCTGTTGTAAACCCTAACTTGTATTTACCAAAGCCTCTAAAATACTCTGCCGGAAAATAGGGGTTATTAAATGCAGCATTTTTTTGGTCGTACATACTGCAAATTTCTATAGCAGTATGTTGCTCAATGCCATACTCAAAGAGCGCTTTGCCCAGTATGCGGCACATTTTTTCTATCCCCCCGGTGGCAGAAAAAGTACGCAGGGTAAGCAGTAAAATATTATGCGGCAATACCTCTTGATTGTAACATGATGAGCGACATAAATTTGCTCCAATGAAGTTTTCCGTTTTTAAATTGCTCGTAACTATGCCTGGTATGTACACCGGCACCCTGCATAAGTTCTTCTACATAAGCGCTACTGCCCAGCCATTGGGTAAACGGAAAGGCAAAGCCCATTTTGGGCCGGTCCCATACCTGCTGCGGCAGCTCATTAATAAATGTATCTATCAATATTTGTTTGGGTAATGCGCCATGATACTTGATATTTGAGGGCATGGCTAAGGCGTTTTTTACAACTGCATCATCCAGCATGGGTACCCTTATTTCTATGCCATGTGCCATACTCATTACATCTGCATCACGTAGCAATTGGTTTTGCATATACATATTCATTTCCATCCAGCTTGCCCGGTTTGGGGCATCTAAAAGAGCCAACTCTTCACTGATGGGCTGGCTTTTTAAAATATCCCAAATTTCTTTTTCGGTTGCTTCCAAATATTCGGCTATTTCGTCTGGTACATTTTGCCCTCTTAAAAAAAGGTATTGGCCTTTAATGCCATCAATGGTTAAATATTGAAGCCTTCTTAATCTTTTGACTCCTGAATTTCGGCCAGCTTTGAGCAGGGAAGCAGGAATTTTTTGAATGGCGCTACTCCATCGCATTCTTCTAAACGAAGGGTAACCTCCAAAAAGTTCATCGCCGCCAATGCCTGACAACACTGCTTTTAGGCCTTGTGCTGCCGCATATTTGCTGATAAACCAGGTATTGATTCCATCGCAACTTGGCATATCCATATCCTGCAATATTTTTGGCAAGGCATCATTAAATTCTTTTTGAGTTAATAAATGTTGATGATGGCTGCATTGCAATTTTTTTATCATCAAATCCTGGTATAATTTTTCTGAAAATACCGCCTCTTCAAAATAAAGAGATAAGGAATTGAGATTTTGCTTTTGATATTCTGCAGCTAATAAACTAATAATACCGGAATCAATGCCGCCGCTTAAAAAAACCCCAATGGGCGCATCTGAAAGTAAATGCCTGCCTACAGCTTCTTTTAAAATGTTTTTTAAATCGAAAGCGCTTGAAGCTTTGTTGCTTAGATAACTATAATGTGTAAACGATTGTAAACTATGTGTACCATTATTGATATCGAACTGCAAAAAACATCCCTTGTGCAGGGGCTTTACATCCTGTAGTGTAGTAACCGGCTCGGGCAAATGGCCATAAGCCAATTGAAATACAGGCCAGTTTTTATTGATGTTTTTTGTACCTGTAGCCTTAAACGCTCTTATTTCGGAGGCAAATTCTAACCTGTTGTTTTGTAAAAAATAATACAGGGGCTTAATGCCGGAGGGGTCTCGTACTAAATAAAGCTGATTGGTTACATTATCAAATAATGCAAAGGCAAACATTCCTTTGAGTTTTGAAAATGCCTGTGTGCCCCACTGTGCAAAAGCAGCCAATATCACTTCTGTATCGGAATGAGTATAAAATTTTTGCCCGAGTAGTTGTAGTTCATTTTTTAAATCGGGAAAATTATAAATTTCGCCATTAAAGCTGATGATAAACCTGTTGGCAAATATCATGGGCTGATGGCCGGCAGGAGAAAGGTCGAGCAATGCCAGCCTCCGATGGCCGAGAACCAGTTTAGATTCGGCATTGCTGTAAATGCCTTCATCATCGGGGCCGCCATGTTTTTGCAAAAGGCACATTGCTTTTACCTGATCTTCTAAAAACAATTGATTGGCGGCCTTGTCTGCAATCCCTGCAATTCTACACATGTGCTACAGAAGCAAAATGTTCACTTTTTTGTGAAACGTAATTATTATAATGCTGTTCAAACTCCCTGTAAGTATCTGTAAGGCCCTGATGCAGGCCTATATTTGCTTTCCAGCCTAAATGATTTATTTTTTGCACATCCAGCAATTTGCGCATGGTGCCATCGGGTTTGGTATCGTCAAATATGAGGGCGCCTTTAAATCCTGTGATGGCTTTTAAAGTTTCGGCCATTTCTTTAATACTATGATCCACGCCGGAGCCAATATTAATAATTTCGGGCGACTCATATTTTTGCATTAAAAAATAACAAGCCGTGGCTGCATCATCTACATGCAAAAATTCTCTTCGGGGGGCGCCGGTACCCCAAATGGTAACAGTGGGCGCCTGGTTTATTTTAGCTTCGTGAAACTTGCGGATAAGGGCCGGCAGTACATGTGCATTTTGCAAATGATAATTATCACCCGGGCCATATAGATTAGTAGGCATTACACTTATAAACCTGCATCCATACTGGCGATGATAAGACTTACACATTTCTATGCCGGCTATTTTGGCCATGGCATAAGGGGCATTGGTAGGCTCTAAAAAACCCGTCATTAAGTACTCTTCTTTAATGGGCTGAGGAGCCTGCTTGGGGTAAATACAACTGCTTCCTAAAAACAATAATTTTTCTACCTTGTTTTTATATGATGCATGAATGATATTATTTTGAATGGCCAGGTTATCATATATAAAATTGGCGGGGTAAGTATTGTTTGCCAAAATCCCCCCTACCCTTGCAGCCGCTAAAAAAACATATTTGGGTTTTGTTTCTTCAAAAAAACTGTTTACGGATAATTGGTCCCTTAAATCAAGCTCTGCTGAACTACGGGTAATAATATTGTGATACCCTTTTTTTAAAAGAAGCCTTTTAATAGCGCTGCCCACCAATCCGGCATGGCCTGCAATGTAAATACTGTCAGTAAATTTCATATAAGTGTTGATTAGCTTGTTTCAAATATAATTTATTAAAACTATATTTAATAATAGAATGAGGCAAATTTGGGTAAATTAACATGCCGGAATTACATCAAATGCAATGCCATCAATTATTTTATTAATTTTTCTCTCCTTATTTAGTTGTTATTGCCATTAGCCCTTAATTTACCTGCTCAAGGTTTTTCTTTTCAAATATGGCACACAATTGCACACCCATGCTCTCTATCCTTACTTTGGCCTTATTACCCGTTAGTTCTAGTAATATGCCCTTATAATTCATCAGTAATCCTTGTTTTATTATTACCTCATTACCGGGTTGTAATTGAGTATCTACCACTTCTACATTTGTAAATTCATGTAAAAACTTTCGGATGGTTTCTATCTCATCATCTCGTACTATGGCCGGCTTGCCCTGCCAGTGTACATAATTTAAGATGCCTTTTATTTCTCTTACAGACCATTTATCTTTATCGGATATGTTTATAAAAACATAACCTTTAAATAAAGGCTCCAGTACAGTTTTTCGACGGTCGCTCCACTGCTTGCTTACTTTATTTAAGGGGCAATAATAATCTACCCCCCTGTCTGATAATACAGATGCCACTTTTTTTTCCCACCGGGGAATTGTGTAAACAACATACCAGTTTTTTTTTCTATCTGTCGTCATAGCACAAAGCTTCGCTGCCCCTCAGCCACAGCCGGCCTGAAGGTTTTTACATGTAAAGTTCATTTTATAAGGTACCGGATATTTTTATTGGTAATGCTTTAAGAAATACTAAAAAAATATAAACTCCCAGGAACAATCCGGGATAAAATGTAATAAAAAATAGCAAATATGCTTTAATGCTGCCCGGCACTGATGCCACATTAAATATTAGAATCTTTTATATTTCTAATACAATACCCGGAACCAAATGCTATAAAATATCTACTTAATATTACTTTTCCAGGTTGTTTCTATATTCTTAAACTTGTTTTCTTATGCAAACGTTTAAAAACCGTTCTTTTTTATACATTTCAAACTTCCTTTTCGCCTCTTTGCAAAAATCTCACCATTTATTTTCTCTTGCTATACTCTAATGTAAAATTTTAGTTGATTATGGGTTAAAAACTGGTTTATACTGATTAAACAAAAAATACATTATCAAAAAAGTACATAAAAGAACTAATGTTCTCTATGACCAAAAAATTTCTTTTTAATCCATCCAAATACTCCCCAAAGGTTTTTAAAGCCCGGTTGCTTATCATCGTGGGCATAATAACCGGTGCCTTCTGAGCCGTATCCGTATCCGTAGCCATAGCCGTATCCATAGCCGTATCCATAGCCATTGCCATAACCTCCAAAGCCATAGTTAAATAGTGATACTCCCCTGGGTTTAATACCATTAAATACAATGCTCATGGCCGGAAACTTTTGTTCCTGCTTAAATCCTTCAATCATTTTAAGAAAAACATTGGGAGTACGCTTATGCCTTACTACAAATATGGTAGTTTGAGCATAAGCTGCCAGCAATTGGGCATCTGTTACAGGCCCGATAGGGGCAGTATCAATGATGATGTAATCAAAGCGTTTATTCAATTCTTCCATCATTTCGGCAAATGCAGGCCGGCCAATTAACTCTGTGGGATTGGGTGGTATTGGCCCGGCAGAAATTACAAAAAGTCCATTAAAACTTGTTGGCTTAATGATTTCATCAATGCTGGCTTTTTTTACCATCAGGCTTGAAATACCTGGGTCTCTTGTTACATTTAGCTGCTTGCTCAATTTTGGTTTGCGCAAATCCATCTCCATTAAAGCAACTTTTTTTCCGGTAAGGGTAATGCTTATGGCCAGGTTAATTGCAATAAAACTTTTTCCTTCGCCAGATATACTTGATGTTACCAGCAATGTTTTATGCTGCTCACTAAACCCCATAAAGGCAAGGTTGGTACGCAAGGCTCTAAACTGCTCTGCTATTACGGTACGTTTGCCTTCTGATATGGCCACGGGTTCTTTTGTTTTAGCCTGCACTATTTCAGCTATTACCGGTACTGTACATTTATTTTCAATTTCGGAGCGAAATAGAATTTTATTATTGAATTGCTCAAATATTTGTACATATAGCAGAAATATTAGTAAGCCTGCCAAAAAGCCCAGGATATAATAATTTTTTGCAATAGGGCGGATAGGGCCGTAAGAATAAGCATCCTGCAATACTCTCAAATCGGCGCTGGTAGAAGCCGCTGAAAGAGCTGTTTCTTCTCTTTTTTGCAATAAAAAACTATAAATATTATTTTTAATGGCCTGCTGTCGGCTAATTTCAAGAAGCCCTCTCTCCTTTTGCGGCACCTGCAACAACAGGCTGTTATTGCGGCTAAGGTTGGCATTAATATCTGCCTGCTGCGTATCAAAATTTCTGCGGATATTATTTATATTTTCCTGAATATCTTTTTTGGTACGGTTTATTTTTTCGATAGCAAGGGT
>JAFDXD010000099.1 GCA_018268135.1 Bacteroidota bacterium | reverse complement strand
TAGTGCCGATAAAATTATCTGCATTAGTACCTGCATTACCCCTGGTACTCCAATCGTTGGCATTGCTGTTGGTAGCTTTTATAAATAACCAGGCACTGCCGGTGCGGTAAGCAAATGCAGCCGAATCAATATCAAATACTAACAGGCCGTTGGCAGGGCTGCTGATGGCCATGCGCTGCGCTGCCGTAAGGCGGGGGATGAGCAGGCCGGAGTTGTTGGAATTTATTTCCAGCTTGGAAGAGGCATTGGGTGTGGTAGTGCCGATACCTACATTATTCTGTGCTGTGCCATACAGCATGGCGACAGATGCAATAAGTAATAATAAATATTTCATAATTGATTCTTTTACGTTTTTATAAATCTTAGGGAGATACCATTCAATACTTTTTTTGTAAAAAATTTTCATACCTTATCAATTTTAAATGATTGAATATGCTAATGCTTTACCTGAGAAGCAGCCAGTTTAGGCATCACTTTTTTAGGAGCTTTGCCAAATGGTTTGGGTGGCGCTTTTATTTGCAAATAGGTAGCCGAATCACGGTTATCAAATTTGTCAGATGCATCTTTTACGTCTGTTCTGTGCCCAAAAAGTGCGCCCTTTGCCATCGGTTTGCGACTTGTTTGTGCATGCACTGCAATGGTGATGAGCAGCGCAGCCGACAGTAAAAAAAATTCTTTCATCTTTTTAAACTTTATTGTTATGAATTTGGGTTTGTTTTTGATTTCCAATTTCCTCATCTCGTTTAGCCGCCTGCTGTACGTGGGATTTTTTAGCTATTGTTTGTTGTGGTGATTTTGTTGAAACCTTTCCCCTGATAAATTGAGTTAAAGAATCAAATATTCTATCAGTCGATTTCAAATGGTATTTCCCATCACCAAATTTTGTATCTTCAGCGGCACTCCTGACACTATCCAGCGATTTTGGAAAGGCCTGCGTTCCATTGTTAACGGGTTTCTTTTCTGGCTTTTTTGTGGGTGTATCTTTACTCACTATAAATTTCCTTACTGAATCTGCCCTCGGACCCGCCGTAATAGCCTGCCTCGCTACCTGTGCTTTCACCGCTGGATTACCTCCCTCCTTATGCTCGATTACATCAGTGTTTTTACTCTTTGCCTGCTGTGCTTTCAGCCCTGTAAACAAAAGCAGGAAAGCTGCTGATAAAATAATTTTAAACATGGTATTCGTTTTTATGGTTAAATAATAATGTGTTGTGTTTGTTTTAAAATGTGTTGTGATATTGGTTCATTAAAAACATTTTATTACAGGGTTGCAATTGTTTTATTTTTTTACTCTTTACTTTTTTGCTTCTCCAAAAAAGTAACAAAAAAGGAGTCCCGAAAACGATTACATCCCGTTTTCGGGAAGGAGCCTTGATGTGGCTTTTGTGCTACTGTGGCTTCAGCATCAGTTCCCTGATAGCAGCAACTTTTCACCTTTCACCTTTCACTTCTCACCATTCTCCTGATAACAGAACTTTTAACTATTCACTTCTCCCTCTTCAAATATTCCCTCCTGAATTCAATCGTTTCATTAGCTGCTTTTGATATTACAGTGTCTTTATCAACGGCTAATTTGCCCAGCAAGGAGGTTACCACTTTATTGTCAATCAACCTCATTGCAAAAACAGCCGCTTTTCTCATTTCCGGTGAAACCATGGTATCTGATATGTACGAAGAAATAATCGGTAGCAAACGATAGGAGGCAGTATTACCATACACGAGCAATTGCTGAAGCGTATCTGTGCTGTTCTTCATATTTTCAATAATAATATCGGTTAATTCGTCTGCCTTTTTTTTATCAATAGGCGCCAGGTTTTTTACCATTCCTCCTAATGTGAGCTGCGCTGTTGAAGTAATAAAAACATTCTCTGTTTTGGAAAAAGCCAGGCCTTTAATGATGTCTGCCGCTTTGCCTGTTGGCGTTTTTGTAGTAGCCAGTACAGGCAGTAATTCTATCATCACCAATTCATCATTTTTCCGTAGTGCAATTACATTAGCTAATTCATTGATAGAAAAAGGCGTTTCTACAACAGCCAGTGCATTACTCATTATCCTGAAAGTATCTGACCCCGGCGTAGCATTTTTAAGCAGGGTTGCCATTTTGATGCAATCGGGTTCTGAAAGCCATGCCAACGCCCTGAACTTTTTTACCAGATCGCTTTCAAATTGATTATCCTGAATTTTCACCAACCCCAGTTTCGCCATAAGCGATTTAAAATTGTCATTGGCAAGAGTATTTTTGTATGCCAACCTGTTTATTTCTTCATCAGAGGGTGGGGCGCTCAATGAAACTTCTTCCAGATAGCTTCCGGATTGTTGCAACTTTTCAAATGCTCTCAATGCTGTATGGCTTATGGTGCTAGCTGACAATAGTTTGTACTCCGTGCTGCTGCCAGATGCAACAATGGTATCAGCGCCAAACATGGTAACAAGCGATTCGGAAGTGCTTATTCTTTGCACCATACCATGTGTATCGGTAATAATAGTTGCTTTACTGTCGGGAATAAATTTTTGATCCTTTTTTCCCGATTTTATTTTTTCGTATCCGCTATTTGTTTTCAGATATTCTATGCTGTTTGCACTTTTATGAACAACCTTATAATTTGCTTTGAATAAACCCACAGTATTTTCTTCCATTATCTGCCAGCTTTTTTTTGTATCAGAAATAATTACTGCCTGTGTATTGCTTAAAATATTTTTTACAATACCGGCGGTAGCTTGAGAAACTGCTGTATCTATTTTTACAGCCAGAATACTCCCGGTTACCGACATTTTCGCAAAAATGGGTATGACCATTTCTTTCACAATCATACCAGCATCTACTGGCAATGCGCCGCTTTTAATTTTAACATCGGGTTGTATTATTTCAAAGCAAACTTTCATACTGTCGCCGTTAGATGCGATAATTGTTTTTTTTATTTTACACCTAATGTTTACCTGCATTGCCTGAAGAGATTGCCTCTGAAAAAATGCCTGTGCTTTTATGGAAGAATCCGTATTGTAGAGCATTTGAATATCGCTGTAACCAATACCTTCGCCGGTATAGGAGTACACAAACTGCTCGCCTGTAGCAACCCAACAGGTGGCAACCGGCTTACTCTTATAAAAGCTATTAATACATACTAACACCAATAAGTAAGAAACAGTAAGTACTTTCATGACGACTGAGCGAAGGATGAACACACTGTTTATAAATTAGCAATTACCTCATTTTTGCCCCCATCTACAATGGTGCCTGATGAATTAAAACCATTCCAATTAAAAAGATTAACCGATCCCAAACGATGGCATCCAACCCATGGGCAACAAACATCTGCATAGACATAAAAGCGGCCGCTTAACATATTGAGTTCGTACCCCATATAATAGTTATAACCAATTACAATCTGGTCGGCATTTTGAGCCCAGAGACCAACATAACTATTTAGAGGTATAGACCCTTTTAAAAATGTCAGGTCAATTCCCGCTCCAACTGTTGCAATGCCCCCTACAGAAGCGCCTCCCTCAGCATAACCTTTTATTTCCATTACCGGCGATGCATCCAGATTTACTACGGTGCGAAAAACGGAACAATGGTAATTGAGGCCAACAGATCCTTTTATGCCTATTTTGCCGGTAAACCCAACACCACAACAGATAGGAACATAGTAGGGGTAAGAGTAGTCAAAATTCCTTGCATTGGATTTGGCAAGGGTTTTTGACTGAGTAAAGTTTTGTGTAGCATTTAAAACCGTAATACCGGCTAATTGAATTTGTTCTTTAACAGACATGGGTTTACTTGAATCTGCCGGTGCAAACAATTCTACTTCGCCCAATAACATATCAAATGAATTATTATGAATCTCGCCATATAATTTAGCCTTAGCGTCAATCTTAAATTCTGACTTACTACTACCGGGGCTTTGTGGATTATAATGATAAATTTTTGCAGACCTCAACAGAGTGGCCTGAACGCCAGCCTTAAAAGTTGAAGCATCACCTAAGGACCAGTCTTTTACTGTGATATCGGAAATCACTTTTAATGCTCCTGATGTAGTGCTATTGCCGGTAGTTGCGGTTAGGTCTTTTAAATCTTTAATTGGTGCATGTGTATTTCCAAATTTTTTGGAAAAGTGTGTAGTTTTTAGTGTAGATTCTAATGAATTATTGTTTGGAGAAATGTTCAGATTTCCTTGGGCATCTACCGAAAACTTAGATTCTGCCATCTTTTTTCTCTCAGCATCGTTATAATTTCCATAGGGGTTTAGCCTGAAGTTTCCAATCATTTTGCTGGTTGGAGAAAGTGACTTCAACTCAGCTTCTGATTTTACCCTGCCGATGCTTCTTGACAATTCCGGAACCCTTCCATCCAATGATGAAGCAGGAGTAACGAGGTTGACCTGTAATGCAGTTTTTTCGTTCCTGATGGAATACCCTTTTCCATTCTGGTCTCTTTCAATCTCATTTAATTTGTCAAAAAATTCTCTTGCTGTTATTTTCTTTCCGTTAATTACAGTGGTTTCATTCGGATCTATTTTTCTTCCTTTTAAGTCAACCATATCAAACGGTTTAAAAGGAATAGGTGTTTTTCTTTCCACCTTAAGCCTGCTATCAGATTCCGAGATTACAATACTTGCCATCTGCTTAGTAATTACAGGACTTTGTGCTGCGGTTTGTTTAAGCCGGGTGTAAGGGTCCTGACCTATAGCCTGATGGGTACTCATAAAAAAAACAAACGAAAAAAAAAGAAAGAATAGCTTTTTCATGTTCTTCTATTTAAAGTTTAATTAATAAATAATATCTGATAATCGGAATGATTTGAATGTTCAGCCCATGATATCAGCATGGATGATATCTTTTTTGTGATTTAAATTTATCTTGAATCAACATCTAGCAGTATCCATTTTTGGTCTACTTTTCTGTTGAAAAGTGAGCTTCCTACATAATCTCGGGTCATTTCATCGTGGCATTCATAATCCTTCAGTACTCTTCCGCCAATTAAAGGCTCACTTCCGGCAGGCATGCAGTGACGGCTCTTATGCCTCCAGATTGATAGGGCCTTTTTACTGCCAGACATTTTTGTGAGAAAATACCAGCTTTTATCAGAAGGATCGGGCACTAAAAGAAATGCATTCATGTCTTCTTTAGAATTTGGGAAATTTTTAAACTCCATCTAAAACTCAAATGGCGCTGTAAAAAGAAAACCGGCATATTTCCTATTTTGCAGTCTGTAAACATTTCTTTCTTCACATTGTACAAAGCGCCATTGCTGACTTGTGTTATCCATCTGTAGGTCTTCTGCAGCAAGTATTGCATAAGATTTTGTTGGATTCTTATGCCCGGCAATTTGCATGTATTTATTATTTGTACCCGCCTTTTTTATATAATACCATTTATTGGGCTCAATCTTAGTAGATACCTGGCCGGGATAACAATTGCTGCCACTACGATGGTCTCTTACTACTACTTGTGTGAAAGAAACAATGGTTGTAGAAAGAAAGATTAAAGTGATGAGTAGCTTTTTCATCTTTTATAGGTTTAAATGGCGAATAATAAAAATTAATAACTTAATTCATTTTGCTGCCTTGCCTTTCAACTACATTCGTAAACTTTTAGTTTTGATTTTCGGGCTTGATTGCACTGCTATCTATTTGGGGCGGTACGACCTGTACAGAATCATCTGCTATTATATTTTTTTTATTCTTCTTTTTAAAAAGGGAATGTAATTTTCTTCCAGTCTTGTTTAATACTGAATCCGTAATATTGTCTGCAGGGTTATTGATGGTTTTGTCCACCGCCTTGTTTGTGGACCTGTCAACTGAATTGTCTATAGCAGTTTTTGCTTTTGTTTTGAGATCCTTTAAAAACTGTCCCTGTGTAAAACTGCTAATTCCCATAATCAGGAACAGTATAAAAATTATTTGTTTCATAGTTTTATAATTGTAGCTTTTGTATTCATACTTTATTTCCAGTTGGGTGCCATTTATTTTATGTCATTCTGAATTTTTTTATTCGAAAAAAAATAAACACTACCAGTTCTGTAACAGCAAATAATTTAACCGGCCAGTTATATTCCCCTCCGCTTAATGGAGCAAAAATTGTAAACAGAAAGCCACACAATAGAGCTACCCAAATCAAAACATAGAGAGAAACTTTCTCTCTATTTTCTTTATTAGTTCGGTCTATTACCTGACTATAGCAATATGTTCCAGAAAACACACCTACAACTGCAAAGCATGTGATGGTAGCGCCTTGAAAAGAATAGCCAATCATTAACACTGTGATGATAATATCGAGTATAGCAGCAGCAAGTAGCAATAGCAGATTTACTCCAATGCAATGCAACAAAATCAATATGTTATTTTTTAAAGCCATTATTTTTTTCTGATACTATGTGAAATATTTCAGCAGATCTTTTTTTTCAAACATCCAAACCAGTTCATCCTTTTATTGCATCCACCAGATTATCTACACTCATTGCCCCCCGGTTAAATTCATGTTTTGTACCATCTGCAAGTGTTAGAATAACCTTCTTTGCTAAAAAACTTTTTTGAACATCCACATTGGTTATATCTGCTTTACTGATGGAATAGATGATGTCCTTATCTTCTTTGGCAAACGTAACATGGAAAGAAGCCGGGTTGTAACTTGCATCATACAGGGTACGGTAAACAAGCCGTTTTTCGGTTACGGTAAGGCTGCCATTGAATTTTTTGCCTTCAGGTGGTGTATAAAATAAGGTCCAGGTATCAATAATTGTTTCGCCGGGAAGCAGTGTTATCTTATTCATATCATGTTACTTTTAAATTTTTATTTTATAGCGCTGCAATCAATGATTGTTCCGTAGCCGCTGGTTGCAACATTTACATTTCGTACATAAGG
>JAFDXD010000098.1 GCA_018268135.1 Bacteroidota bacterium | reverse complement strand
GTGTTTACCATTGTTTTCCTTTATCATTTTCTGCAAATATCTGCCAATGTGTGGCTGAGCAATTATCTTGGCAAAGACCTTAATTTCAGGTCAGACCATTCTGATGTCGCCATCATTTTCAGTTATTTTGGTTTGATGATTATGTTTATTCCCATCATTTATTTTCAAAATAAAATACCTTACTTATCCATCAGTACGCTTCGCAAACATGCAGCCCGCCTGTCTGTTCAAAAAAGTTTTAAAGCTTACATCATTGCTTTTTTTGTGGCCAATGCACTTGGAGGTGTAGCCTTTGTTATTCCCGGGCTTTCGCAGGTGATATTTAGTTTGGTCAATATTAAATGGTTTTTCTTTTTATTATTTGGCTACCAGGTAATTTTAAAAAAGCAAATGATAAAAGAGTTTGCAATTGTATCAGCTTTGGAATTTTTATTAGGCTTTCTGAGTTTTTTCTCTGATTTTAAAACTGTTTTTTTCTTCCTTTCATTTTTGGCATTGTCTTTTATTGTTTATGTAAAATTCAAAAATATTTTAATTGCCCTTTGCAGCCTTGTATTGGTTGTGTTTTTGGGAATTAAATGGACGGAGATAAAAGGCGAATACCGGGCCTACTTAAACCAGGGATCTAAATCGCAAACAGTAAGTGTATCAAGCGAAGATGCCTTAAATAAATTGATAGAACTGAGCACTCAACAATCAGATGATGAAAAAAATGATGCTACTTATAATTTTTTAGATCGCATTCAATACACTTATCACCTGGCCAAAACTATGGACAGGGTACCCGAAGTATTGCCCTACGAGCATGGTGGCAATATCGGCAGTATTTTGAGTTTTGTTTTAATCCCAAGAATATTAAACCCTGATAAGCCAAGATGGGAAGCTACCGTGAAAACAAAAAAATATACCGGGCTTAATTATGCCGGTTATAATCAGGGCACTTCTTTCAGCCTCGGTTATTTTGCTGATTGCTATATTGATTTTGGATACTACGGTATGATGGTACCCTTGCTGATACTGGGTTTTATTTTTGGAGGCAGTTATTTTTATTTTATAAAACACTCAAGCAATAATTTCATTTTTAATTTTGCTGTAGTAGGGGCATTGTTTATGGAGTTTAATGCCTTTGAGGCAGACGGTACTTATTTGATGGGGCGCCTGTACGCCGATTTGGTTACTTTCTTTTTATTAAAAACTTTCTTTTTCCCCTGGCTGTATAGGCAGTTGCAGGCTACGGCAAAAGTTGTATCAAAGCCGCAAGGCATTAATCAGCCCGCCATACCTGCTGTTACAGGCACTTAGAGGCTTTTGTAGGAAAGGCTTTGCATTTTTATTTGTACAGGTAAAATATTTTTAGCTTTTTTTTACAGCCTTCATTTTTTTATTAGTTTTTGTATCAACTCAAAAACTAAATAAAGAAAAACCTACAGGGGATAAAGGTTTGACATCAAAATACCTAAGCCTAAATATTTTTTAAAAATCCATTTGTGTTAGATTTTTTTAAACGTAATAAATTCCTGGGGTTTGTTGTCAAATTTGCTGTGATATTTTGTGCATTGTATTTTGGTACTATGGCAATTATTGGCCTTAGTGCTCAGGCCGGCTATTACTCTCCTTTTATTGATAAACATCTTGATTATGTATCGGGTATAAAAAATGCTTTGCTTTTTTGTACTCAAACTACCTTGCACTGGTTTGGTATTGATACCATCATTGGCAGCGATTATACCATCGGATTTGTAAATGGAAGGTCGGTAAGAATTGCCATGGATTGCGTAGGTATTGGCGTGTACAGCTTTTGGATTGCTTATGTGTTAGCAAATAAACTTACTGTTTCCAAAAAAATAATTTGGGCGCTGGCTGGTGTATTGCTTTTGTTTATCATAAATGATGTACGCATTACTTTATTTCTTACTTCTATCAATAAAGGCTGGCCAATGCCTCTTGGCTTAGACCATCATACCTGGTTTAATATAGTGGCATATATTGCCATCTTTATAATGATTTATTTTTTTGAAAAAAGACTTACTTAAGTAGGATTTGGCAGCATGGGAACAAAACAAATTTGCTGCCTTTATTTTTTGTTACTTTTTGCAGCAACACAAAAACAAGAAAACCTAATTTCAATAAATGTTTGATAGTATTATTCTTAATCCGGTACTTAATAATGTAGTAATTCTTAGAGAAGTTTATAAGTTGTATTAATTTAATTTTCTTTTGAAGAAAAAAATACTTTTACTGATAGATTGGTTTGTGCCAGGGTATAAAGCCGGAGGGCCCATACAATCATGCGTTAACCTTATAGCATGTCTAAAAAATGATTATGATTTTTTTGTATTGACTACAGATACAGACCACAATGAAACTTTGCCTTATGAAGGCATTGAGCCAAATACCTGGAACCGTCAGCAAATGCCGGGCATTCCTGTTTATTATTTAAAAAAAAATACTTTTCAAAAAAAAGAAATTTTTCAAATCATCCAACAGGTAAATGCCGATTTTATTTATTTAAATCATTTGTTTTCGCCCTCTTTTGTAATTTATCCATTGTGGCTTGCCTGGCGTAGTAAAATAAATGGTAAAATTATTTTGAGCCCGAGAGGTGCATTGCATCAAAGCGCCCTTGCAGAAAAATTTTATAAGAAAGGCCCGTTTATTCAGTTGCTCAAACTTTCGGGACTGATAAAAAAAATTCGTTTTCAAGCCACCAATGATAAAGAAGCCAATGAAATAACTCAATACCTGCCCCATGCAGAAATTGTGATAGCCAATAACCTGCCTTCGGCTCATCAGGAAGCGCCTGAGTATTGTAAAAAAACTTCAGGCCTGATAAAATGCATTATTGTTTCCCGAATAGTGCCTATAAAAAATCATTTGTTCCTGCTCAATGTTTTAAAAAATGTGCGTACCAATGTAGAGCTTAGCATTGTAGGGCATATTGAAGATAAAAATTACTGGGAAGAATGTTTAAAAATGATTGCAACCCTTCCACCCAATATTAAAGTATCATACAAAGGAAGTGTGCAAAATAAAATGCTTACATCCCTATTGAAGGAACATCATTTATTTGTATTGCCCACTACGGGCGAAAATTTTGGCCACTCCATTTTTGAAGCCTGGCTGGCGGGCAGGCCTGTATTGATTAGCAACAATACTCCCTGGAGGCAGTTGCCTCAGGATAAAACGGGTTGGGATATTTCTTTGCAATCGCCTGAGCTTTTTGCAGAGGCATTAGAAGAAGCGGCTTTATGGAATCAACAGGAGTTTGAAGCTTATGCAAAATCCTCCTGGATGTTTGCCAATAATTTTATACACAATCCAAAAAATAAAGAAGATTATTTAAAATTGTTTTCATGAATAAAGTTAATAATGCACTTTATAAAACTACCATACAGGTAGGCGCCGGATTTATAAAAAGAACGACCTGGTATTTTGTAAATATTTTATTTTTTAAAAATACTTTAAATGTGTTAGCGCCTCTCAATATTTTTTTGCTAAAATTATTTGGGGCAAAGCTTGGCAAAGGCGTTGTAATAAAACCCGGTGTCAATATTAAATATCCCTGGAAGTTACGCATCGGCAACCATGTGTGGATAGGGGAAGCCGTATGGATTGATAACCTTTCGGAAGTAACTATTGGCGATAGTGTAACCCTGTCGCAGGGGGCGCTTTTACTTACCGGCAGCCACGATCATACCAAACAAAGTTTTGATTTTATATCGAGGCCAATTACTTTGGAAGAAGGAGTGTGGATAGCTGCCAAGGCGGTGGTATTTGGCGGCGTTACCTGTTATTCTCACAGTATTTTAGGTATTAACTCTGTTGCCGAAAACAATTTGCAGGCTTATACTATTTATAAAGGTAGCCCGGCTGTACCCGTTATTCAAAGGGTAATTAGCTGAGCATTTTATGATAACCGAATTTAAATATCTAAAGGGATTAAATACCCTTCGTTTTTTTGCAGCTTTTTTTGTCATTATTTCACATGCCAATATTTCTTTAATAAAACTTGGCATTTATGCTGATGCACATCTTCCAGTGTTTAACAGGGGAGAAGATGCAGTAAACTTCTTTTTTACTTTATCAGGATTTTTGATAACATACCTGATGCTGATAGAGAAAAACAAAACAGGATCAATATCCATCAGGCAGTTTTATTTAAGAAGGGTTTTTAGAATTTGGCCATTGTATTTTTTAATTACACTTATTGGTTTTATACTTTTTAGTGTACTGTATCAAAAAATATACGGCCATGCATATTTTACATTCCCGGTACTAAAAGGCCTGCTGTTTTTTATTTGTTTCTTACCTAATTATATTGCTGTCAATTATCAGGTGGGTTTATTGTATCCTTTGTGGTCTATTGGAGTAGAAGAGCAGTTTTATTTATTTTGGGCGCCATTAATTGCCTATTGTAAAAATTATATACTTCCCATTATTATTGGGTTTGCAGTGGTTACTACTGTTCTGTATTCCTTAGTCTTTTTTGATGTGTTTCATTTTCCACTGCATTGGCAAAAATTTTTTATTACACTCAAGTATTTTGAAATGGCCATTGGCAGCTTGTTTGCCTATTTACTTTTTTATTATTATGAATGGTACAACGGTTCTGTATTTACCAACAAAATAGTTCAGGCCGGTATCCTCCTGATAATACTTTGGCATTTTACAATTGGGTTTTCATTTTCATCGGCGCTTTGGTTTAAAATTATCTGCTGCTTTTTATATGGGTTACTCATTTTGAATGTATCTGTTATAAAAAATAAATTAATCCATATTGATCAAAAGGCTTTAAATTATTTAGGCGTCATCTCTTATGGCCTTTACATGTATCACATGCTGGTAGATTATTTTTTGCGAACCTTTTGCGAAAAATATGGTTACCTGCTTTCAAAAAATGTATTGGTACCTCTATATTTTGTAGTTCTTTTGGCAGGCACCATTCTTGTTGCTTCTTTTTCCTATAAATATTTTGAGCGTTATTTTTTAGGTTTAAAAGCAAAACTTCACCCGGTAGCAGTACATTAGTTATTTATGATTTTTACTAGCATCAATCACCGCATATTAAAAGAAGCCATTACCATCAGGGTGGTAGAAGAAAAATTTTTGGAACTTTTTTCGGAAGGCAAATTAAATGGTACGGTACATACCTGTGTAGGGCAGGAGTTTTCTGCCATTGCTTTTGCCGGGCAATTGCAAAAAAAAGATTTTGTTTTTTCCAATCACCGTTGTCATGGGCATTATATTTCTTTTACGGGCGATACCAGGGGCCTGCTGGCAGAATTGCTTGGAAAAGAATCCGGCACCTGCGCCGGTATTGGCAGTAGCCAGCACCTGTGCAGAGATAACTTTTTTTCTAATGGCATACAGGGCGGTATAGTGCCTGTGGCAGCAGGATATGCACTTGCCAATAAATTAAAGAAGAATGGAGCTGTGGGTATTGTTTTTATTGGCGATGGTACATTGGGCGAAGGCGTATTGTACGAAACGATGAATATCATTTCTAAATGGGATATTCCTTTGCTGATAGTTTGCGAAAACAATAAGTATGCACAGTCCACATCACAATCTTCTACATTGGCCGGCGATATTTTGCAGAGAGCCGAAGCCTTTGGCATTACCACAGGTACTGACAGTACTTATAGTCCCGATACATTGATGGATAAAGCATTTGAGGCAATTAAATATGTGAGAGAAAACTGCAGGCCTCTGTTTTTTTTGGTGGATACTTACAGGCTCAATCCTCACTCAAAGGGTGATGACGACAGGGATAAAAATGAAATAGCACTGCATCGCTCCAAAGATTATTTAGAAATTTTTAAACAAAGCCAACCTGCCTATTATGAAAATTATATTAAAAACATACAGCAGCAGGTAGATACATGGGTACACGAAATAGTGCAGGAGAATGAGCTGGATATAGAAGATTATTTTGCTCCCACTTTGCTGCAGCAGGAAGATGAATGGCAACAAATATCCGGCATCAATAAGCGGCAGGTAGAGTTGCTGAATGAATTTTTTACGGAGCAAATTTTGAAAAATGATCAATTGCTGTTTATTGGCGAAGATGTATTGTCGCCGTATGGAGGGGCATTTAAAGTTGCTAAAAATCTTTCTGCTATTGCTCCGGATAAAGTTTTTACTACGCCTATTTCTGAGGCGGCATTGGTTGGTATTAGCAATGGACTTGCCTTAAATGGGTTCAGGCCATTTGCAGAAATAATGTTTGGCGATTTTATTACACTGGCTTTCGACCAGTTGGTAAATCATGCCTCTAAGTTTCACCACATGTTTAGTAAAAAAGTAAATTGCCCCATTGTAATCCGCACACCCATGGGAGCCAGAAGGGGCTATGGCCCTACTCATTCTCAAACATTGGATAAATTTTTAATTGGTATTGATAATGTAAAAACAATCGCCATCAATACTTTCATCAATCCTTATGATATATTTAAAGAGTTGCTAACAGAGCAGCACCCCACTGTAGTCATTGAAAATAAAACAGACTACGGGAAAAAAATATTAAAGCATCAGGCCAGCAATTTTATTTATCAAAAAAATAATAGCAAATACCCGGTGGTAAAAGTACGCCCCGCTATGGCAGAGCCATCACTTACTATTGTTGCCTATGGCGGCATGGCAGATATGGTAAATGAACTTTTGGAAGATATTTTTGTAGAAACAGATTTTTTGCCAGTGCTGATTGTTCCCACACTTATCTCTGACTTGCCAATTTCTTTAATTGCAAAATCAGTAAGGCAAACCGGCAATTTATTGGTGATAGAGGAGGGTAGTACTTATGCCGGCATTGGCAGCGAATTGATTTGCCGGTTGACAGAAGAATCGGACTTTACATTTAATGCAAAAAGAATGGGAGCATTGCCTGTACCAATTCCTTCTGTAAAATCTCTTGAAAATATTGTATTGCCCGGCAGGAGCAGTATTATAGAAATGATAAAAAATAATTTTTAGCAATGGCAATTGTACAAAGCATAAAAGTTCCCCTGATATCGGTAAATGACACTACACTCACAGTAGTAGAAATTAATTTTAAGAATGGCGATGCTGTTAAAAAAAATGATACCCTGCTGGTATTTGAAACTTCTAAAACCACCTATGAAGCAATGGCTGAGGCCGATGGTTTTGTAGCGTATTATTGCCAAACCGGGGCAGAATACGCCGTAAATACTGAAGTTGCAAAAATTTACAGCAGCAAAGAAGAGATTGATTTATCAATAAATCCTAAAGAAAAAGAAAATCATATTGCTTCTTCACAGGCTGATGCAGCAATAACAATTTCTAAAACTGTTTTTTCTTTCAGTGCCCTTCAATTGATGGATCAGCACAAAATTGATCAACAGGTTTTTAAAGGCCATGCTTTTGTAGATGTGCAGCAGGTAAAAACTTATTTGGGTATTGCAGATTCAGGCAATACATCCAAACAAAAAAATAATGAGATTAGGAGCCAGGCACCTACGGCAGCTATCATTGATGAAACTAAAGTAGTATTTGAAAAATTACCAAAAAACAAACTGAAAGAAATTGACTACTTATCAGGCATTCAGCATACAGGGCTTACCAGCACTATTAATGTGAGAATAAATATAGAAGGATTATTTGTGCAATTAAATAACTGGCAGAAAAAAATTCAAGGCTCTTTATTGCCGGTTACCATTTTTGAAACCGGGAGACTGCTAAAAAAATATAAGAAATTAAATGCCTATTTTGTAAACAATGGTATTGCTTACTATAAAGAAGTACATATTGGATTTGCCATTGATATTGACAAAGGATTAAAAGTACTGGCCATTAAAAATGCTGATGAAAAATCAATCTACCAGATTGAAGAAGAAATTTTACAATTATCCGAACAATATATCGAAGATAAAATACCGGTATCCAGCCTCACCGATATTGGCTTTACCGTTAC
>JAFDXD010000097.1 GCA_018268135.1 Bacteroidota bacterium | reverse complement strand
CCGGCAGCCAATGGCAAAAAAGTAACCGTAGTGGCTAATCTGGATGTAACTGCTCAAACAAAACAAGTAACTTTTCAATCTTCCGGCGACTGGACAAATTATATAAGTAATGGCACAGGTAGCGGCATTAATGGCACTACCGGTAATAATTTTACAATTACCAGCGCCACACAATCCATTACGCTTCAGCCGGGGGAATACCATATTTATGTATCGGTACCCGCTTGTACTACTGCTGCACCTACGGTAACATCGCCGGTAAATTATTGTTTAAATGCTGCCAGTGTGCCACTAACGGCTACGGGTACCAGCTTACTTTGGTACACAACTGCTACCGGGGGTACGGGCTCTGCTACAGCGCCTACTCCTTCTACCGCCACAGTTGGTACCACTACCTATTACGTATCGCAAACTATAAATTGTGAAAGTGCCCGTACAGCAATAGTTGTAAATGTACTTGCATTGCCGGCTGCTCCTGTAGTAACTTCGCCTGTTAATTTTTGTATTAACTCTAATGCTACAGCACTTACAGCAACAGGTACCAATTTATTATGGTACACTTCAGCCAGTGGCGGTACGGGGTCAGCTACTGCTCCCACTCCTTCTACATCTGCCGTAGGTAGCACTACCTACTATGTAAGCCAAACCCCTGCAAGCTGTGAAAGCCCAAGGGCGGCCATTGTAGTAAATATTACAGCCGGCACAGCGGCGCCAACTGTAACATCTCCCATTAATTATTGCCAAAATGCTACTGCAGTGGCACTAACGGCTACGGGTACCAGCTTACTTTGGTACACAACTGCTACCGGAGGTACAGGCTCTGCTACGGCACCAGTGCCTTCTACTGCTACCGTTGGAAGTACAGATTATTTTGTATCGCAAACCCAAAGTTGTGGTGAAAGCCCAAGAGCTAAAATAACGGTAAATGTGAATGCTTTACCAGCTGCACCCATTACAAACAGCCCGGTTACTTATTGTCAAAATACCGTAGCCGTTGCACTAACGGCTACGGGTACCAGCTTACTTTGGTACACAACTTTTACCGGAGGTACAGGCTCTGCCACTGCGCCTACTCCTTCTACAGCAGTTGCCGGCAGCACTACTTATTATGTAAGCCAAACTCCTGCCGCTTGCGAAAGCCCCAGAGCAGCAATCATTGTAAATATTACGGCAGCACCATCTGCGCCTACAGTAAATACTCCGGTAAATTATTGCCAGGGTACTACTGCATCTGCACTTACAGCCACCGGTACCAATTTATTATGGTACACATCGGCTACAGGTGGCACCGGGTCAGCCATAGCTCCAATACCTTCTACTGCATCAGCAGGTAACAGCGTGTATTATGTAAGCCAAACACCCGCCACATGCGAAAGCCCACGGGCAGCCATTACTGTAACTATCACAGCATTGCCCGCTGCACCTACGGTAACATCGCCTGTAAATTATTGTTTAAATGCTACCAGTGTGCCACTAACGGCTACGGGTACCAGCTTACTTTGGTACACAACTGCTAGCGGAGGTACGGGCTCTGCTACAGCGCCTACTCCTTCTACTGTAGCTGCAGGTAGTACCACTTATTATGTATCTCAAACTACTGGTTGTGGAGAAAGTGTAAGAGCTGCCATAGTAGTAAATGTAACCGCTGCCCCGGCACCAACCAACCTTGATGCATCCGGCATTACTACCAATAGCGCATCTTTGAGCTGGGGAACAATACCGGGGTTGTTTTATACTGTAGAGTATAAAGCCAGTACTTCTAATAGCTGGGTTACTTTGCTTACGAATAGTAATGTATCTAATTTTAACCTTACCAATTTACAATTGGGTACCAATTACGATTGGAGAGTTAGTAGTAATTGCATAGCATCAAATAGTTTTAATTATACCAATGCACATTTTACTACACTATCCCGAAATACTTCTATACCAAACCTAAAAGACGGCTTCGGAATAAAAATATCACCCAGCCCGGTTGGCTCATCGGCAATGATTGATTATGTAGTACCCGGCAATGGAACGGTGTCGATAACGGTATTTGATGCAAGTGGCCAAAAAGTTAATCAACTATGGAATGTGCCACAGCAGGCCGGGCAATATCAATTAGAAATAAAAGGGCAGCTAAATAATTTAACCCCTGGTATCTACTTTATTCGCCTCCGGCAAAATGGCAAAGGGAATTTTACCAGTTTTTTCAAAAAATAAAATCATCAATTTAAGTGCAGCAACAAATAATTTTTTCAACAGATAAACCTTCTATTAAAGTGAAAAGTTTTTCTTCTATTCAAAATGAAATTCAAAGTGGGAACCCCATTGCGTTATCTGTGGACTGTGTGATATTTGGGTTTGATGAAAATAAATTAAAGGTATTGCTCATTAGGAGCGATTTAAAAAAATACCAGGATAAATGGACCCTGCTTGGCGACCTGATTGCTCCTAATGAAGACCTTGATGATGCTGCGTACAGAATATTAAAGCAGCGTACGGGGTTAAATAATGTGTACCTGGAGCAGGTGCATACATTTGGAAAAGTAAAAAGGCATCCAGCCGGAAGGGTTATAACCGTAGCCTATTATTCTCTCATCAATATCAAACATCATAAATTAAATATTTTAGACAACGAGTTACACTGGCACGATATTGAAAATATTTCGGAATTAGCCTTTGACCACCAGGAGATTTTTAACACCTGCTATGAACGGCTGCAAAAAAGGGTGCAGGAGCATCCGTTAGGGTTCAACCTGCTGCCCAAAAAGTTTTCGCTTAGAGATTTACAAAACCTGTATGAAGCCATCCTTGGGTTTAAAATGGATAGAAGAAATTTCCGTAAGAAGTTTTTTTCGATGGACTTTTTAATAGACCTGGACGAAATAGAACAAAATGTACCCCACAGGCCTGGCAAATTATACCAGTTTAACTATGCCAAATACGAAAAAAAGAAAAAAAAGTGGGCAGGTATAGATTTCTAATATTTAATAGAACAAATAAAAACATTTTATTATGTAAAAACAAAAACTCCTGCAAAATTTGAGGGAGTAAAAAAGATTTTTTTTCAACGAAATCTGATTATTTGAATATTTTTTTTATATTGTGTAACTTTTACACATATCAATTGCGTAATTAGTACACATTTCTATTATAACACACATTAACAAACGCTTGCATTTTATGAGAAAAATCAACAGTATTTTTTCCAAAACATTTTATGTGGCATTTTTGATTTTACTATGCTCACATGCTGCAATGGCGCAGCAAACCATTACCGGAAAGGTTACCAGCCAAAAGGATGGCTCGCCTATGGCCGGGGTAACGGTAACGGTTAAAGGCACCCGGGTAGCCACCCAAACTTCCCCGGAAGGCACTTTTACATTAAAAGCAGCTTCTAATGCCGTATTGGTATTTACTTCTGTAAATGCCTTAACACAGCAAATACCGCTGGCTGGCAGATCGTTTGTAGAAGTAAGTCTTGCTCAATTAAACCAAAGCCTGGATGAAGTGGTAGTAATTGGCTATGGTACTTCAAAGAAAAAAGATCTGACAGGTACCATTAATGTAGTAACAGAAAAAGATTTTCAAAAGGGTAATATTACTACACCCGAGCAAATGATTTCGGGTAAAGTGCCCGGGGTATCCATTACTTCAAATGGAGGCCAGCCCGGCTCAGGCAGTACTATCCGCATCAGAGGTGGCTCCTCATTAAATGCCAGCAACGACCCACTGGTAGTTATTGATGGTGTGCCCATGGATCAATCAGGCATCAATGGCGCCAGCAATCCTTTAAGTTTTATCAATGCAAACGATATTGAGAGTTTTACCGTATTAAAAGATGCATCTGCTGCAGCTATTTATGGTACAAGAGCTGCTAATGGTGTAATTGTTATTACCACCAAAAAAGGAAAAGCAGGCGATTTAAAATTAAATTTTAATACTGTTACTTCCATTGCAAATAAAACCGGCGAAGTAGATGTGCTTAATGGCGACCAGATTCGTTCTATAGTAAACTCATTGGGTAATGCTAAGCAAAAATCACAGGTTGGTACTTATAATACTAACTGGCAGGATGCTATTTATCAAACCGCTGTATCTACCGATAATGACATAAGCATTAGCGGTGGCATTAAAAAACTACCTTACCGTGTATCGCTAGGTTTTAGTTATTTAAATGGAATTTTAAAAACAGATCATCTTGCAAAAAATTCACTTGCAATAGTATTAAACCCTTCATTTTTTCATAATACCTTAAAAGTGGATATTAATTTAAAAGGTGCTATTGAAAACACCCGGTTTGCTAATCAGGGAGCTATTGGAGGCGCTGTATTATTTGATCCTACACAGCCAATTTATTCTAACAGTGCAAGGTATAATGGTTATTATGAGTGGCTCGAATCTAATGGAGACCTTATTCTCAACAGACCTAACAACCCTGTTGGAATGTTAACATCTACTTTCGATCAACAGACCCCTAAAAGAAGCATCGGAAATATTAAATTTGATTATGCCATACCTTTTGTAAAAGGGCTACACGCCAATCTTAACCTGGGCTATGATGTAAGCAAAAGCACTGGTACTTATTTTGTAAATGATAGCGCTGCGCAAGCTTATATTATTGGTAAGCCAGGCATGGGTGGTACATCCAATTATAACCAGTCAAAAAAACAAAATTCAGTTTTAGATTTTTACCTGAATTATGTTAAGGATTTCCCATCTATAAAAAGCCAAATTGATTTGACTGCAGGTTATACCTACAATAACTATTCGGCAACTTATTACAATTACCGTGGGTATAATGCAAAAGGCGATACCATTGTTGGTACTACTGCTCCAATATTTGCTTTTAATAAACCTGAAAACACATTACTTGGATATTTTGGCAGGTTAAAATATTCGCTTGCTGATAAATATTATTTAACGGCAACTATTCGTAGGGATGGTTCTTCAAGATTTGCACCAGCCTACAGGTATGCTAATTTCCCTTCTGTGGCATTTACTTGGAAGATAAATAATGAAGGTAATTTAAAAAATAGCAAAGTACTATCTGATTTAAAATTAAGGTTGGGATATGGTGTTAATGGTCAACAAGACGGTATTGACAATTATTCTTATTTATCTTATTATGGCTTAAGTGGGCCTAACTCACTTACTCAATTTGGTAATAGTTATGTTTATACCTATGCTCCGAGTGGTTATGATGCTACAAGAAAATGGGAACAAACTACCGGCTATACTGCGGGACTTGATTATGGATTTTTGCGCAACAGAATATCAGGTAGTGTAGATTTTTATCTCAAAAAAACAAAAGATTTGTTGAATGTAGTAGCCGTACCCGCCGCCACCAACTTTTCTGCGTATGTTTTAAAAAACATTGGCGATATGGAAAATAAAGGTGTGGAATTTAGCCTAAATGTAATACCTGTACAAACAAGAGATTTTACCTGGGATTTTAATTTTAATGCTACTTATAATAAAAACACTATCACCAATCTTACGGTAGTTCCTAAAGACCTTAATTATGCAGGTGCACCAGGTAGTGGCGCTCCCGGAGTAAATGGCCCAATACAATACAGCCAGGTTGGCTATCCCAAAAACACTTTTGAAATGTTTCACCAGATATATGACCAAAGTGGTAACCCAATAGAAGGTCTTTTTGAAGATGTAAACAGGGATGGAATCATTAATGAAAAAGATAAATACCTGGGCAAATCTCCAGATCCAAATTTATTCTTTGGCTTCAGTACAAATTTTTCATTTAAAAGATGGAATGCAGGTTTTGTATTAAGAGCAAATTTCAACAACTATGTGTACAATAGTGTTTACAGCAATTTAGGAAAACGTACCCAAATACTAGATGCTTACACTATTCACAATGGTTCTGTAAACTATCTTGATACTAAATTTACCGGAGTTACAGATATCCAGGGTTTTAGTGATTATTATTTACAAAATGCTTCATTTTTAAGAATGGATAATGCATCTATCGGGTACAATGTAGGCGCTATAGGCAATAATGGCAGAACATCTTTAAAACTTAGCCTGACTGCACAAAATGTATTTGTAATTACAAAATACACCGGCCTCGACCCAGAAGTTAGTGGTGGAATAGATAATAATCTTTATCCCCGCCCAAGAGTAATTTCTTTAGGTGCTAATCTTAATTTTTAAAACAATTAATTTAAAAATAATATGAAAAATAAAACGATAAAATCAATCTTCATTCTTTCAATATCGGCCATGGCGGTATTAATTGGATGTACAAAAAAGTTGGATTTAAAACCAACAAATGATATCACTGGCGATCAGGTATTTTCAACAGCATTAGGATATAAGCAGGCAATTGCTAAAGTGTATGGTGTAATGCTTACTACGGGCAGCCAGGGAGCGGGGAGCGGCGATTTGCCTTCGCAAATAATAAGCGATGCCGGTAACTCAGATTTTTTTAGAAATTTATGGTACTTAGAATGCTTAAGTACAGACGAAGCAGGCTGGACTTATCACGGCAATACTGACCCAATCGGTATTCATCAAATGAATTGGACCAATGTAAACTTTACTGTAAAGTGCAGTTACTACCGTTCATTTTATGCTATTACATTAGCAAACAATTTCATACAGCAAGCTGCACCAGATAAAGTAGCAAGCCATAATATTTCAGGAGTAGATGCAGATAATATAAAAAATTACAGGAATGAAGCCCGCTTTTTGAGAGCTTATCATTATTGGGTATTGATGGATTTGTTTGGCAACCCACCTTTAGTAACAGACTCATCTGTAATTGGCGCTACCTTTTTTCCAAAGCAGGTAGGCCGTACTGCTCTCTTCAATTACATTGAAAAAGAATTGCTAGACCTTTCAAATGTATTGCCAGCGCCAAAATCTAATGAGTATGGCCGTGTTGACCGTGCTGCTGCCTGGTCTTTATTAGCAAGGCTTTATTTAAATTCAGAAGTATATACAGGCGTTAAAAGATATACAGATGCCATTACTTATTGCAATAAAGTAATTGCAGCAGGTTATACCTTGCATGGAGATTTTTCTCAATTAATGCTTGCAGATAATAATTTAAATACAGATGAATTTATCTGGACAGCTCCTTATGATGGCATTGCCACTCAAACTTATGGTGGTACTACCTTTTTAATACATGGCCCTGCGGCTGTACCGGGCAGCATATCCGGTAGCAGTGGTACCTGGGGCTGTATAAGAATTACACAGCAGTTTGTAGATCTATTCGACTCAAAAGACATGCGTGGCCAGTTTTATACTAATGGCCAAAACAAAATTATGACCACCCTTTTAGATGATGCTACACAAGGATATTCTTCTACAAAATTTAGAAATGTAACCAGGGCCGGGGTAATAGCGCCTAATATTGATAATGGTAAAACTTTCTCAAGCATTGATATGCCAATATTCAGGCTGGCAGAAATATATTTAATTTATGCTGAATCAGTATTAAGAGGCGGACAGGGAGGAGACAATAATACTGCTCTTGGATACTTAAAACAATTAGCAATAAGAGCAAGGCCTACAGATATTAATGCTGCAACATCTGCACAATTAACGCTGCCTTATATCTTAGATGAAAGAGGCCGTGAATTAATGTGGGAAGGCTTTCGCCGAACAGATTTAATTCGTTACAACGAATTTACTACAAGCGCTTATTTATGGGCCTGGAAAGGTGGTGTTGCTTCGGGCACTGCGGTGGATAGTAAGTATAATTTATACCCAATCCCTGCAGATGATCTTTCTGCAAACCCCACTCTCATTCAAAACCCAGGATATTAATAAAAATTAAATTTATTTTTTGTATGAAAAAATTAATAAAAAATATAAGTTATATAGCACTTATTGCAGTTGTTTTCGCTTCCTGCAAAAAGGAGATTAGCCAGGTGTCTTATGTAGATGGTACTGCACCAGTGTTATCTGCATCTTCTACCAATTCGCTTGTGCTTAATATGGCCGATAAAGCAATTACTTCCGTTACATTTAATTGGACCAACCCAAATTACAAGTTCACTACAGGGCTTAGTTCTCAGGATGTGAATTATACTTTACAGATTGATACTTCAGGAGCTAATTTTAAAAGCCCTAACTTAAAAGAAATGGTAATTGCCAAAGATTTATCTACCACTTTAACGGTAGGTGCTTTAAATGGATTACTGGCCAACTGGCAGGAAAATATTCCTCACAATTTTGAGTTCCGGATTAAATCAACAGTAGGAGTAGCCAACTCTTTGCCTCTTTATTCTAATGTAGTAAAAATTACCATCACCCCTTACTTAGATGTAAATGTGGCCATACCATTTACCGGCAATTTATATTTAATTGGAAGTGCTACACCGGGGGGAGATGCTACCGGTTGGAATAATCCGGTGCCGGTTCCTTCACAGCAATTTACCAAAACAAGCTCTACCACATGGGAAATTACCATCCCTTTAATTGGCGGTAAAGAATTTTTGATTATTCCTGATAATGGCTCATGGAGCAATAAATATGCTGTAAAAAAATCTGACGTTACGCCTGATGGTGGACCATTTGGATACAATTTTGGTGACAACTTTCCTGGCCCTGCAAGTTCCGGAACATATAAAATTGTATTGAATTTTAAAACAGGAAACTATACAGTAACAAAACAATAAGACACAAAATCTATTTTGGAAAAAATAAATAATTATTATGAACAAAATTTTTAAAGCTCTATTAGCAATATTATTTATTGCCTTTGCTTTTACAGCCTGCGATAAAAAAGATGCACTTACTGTATTTGGTACAGGCACTGCCCCTGCCCTTACGGCATCTACCAATACTTTTGCTCCTACTGCATCAGATTCTGATAAAGTTGCAGTAGTATTTAATTGGACAGATGCTAAATATGCTACAGATTCTTCTACCGAAAAATATATAATTCAAATTGACTCGGCAGGAAGAAATTTTTCAAAAGCAGTTTCTAAAACCATTATAGGTAAACTTTCAGCAAGCTATACCAATAAAGAATTGAATGCAATTCTTTTAGGCTTTGGGTTTGCATTTAATACAGCCTACAATATTGAAGCAAGGGTATTATCGTCTTATGGAAATAATAATGAGCAATACAAATCAAACTCTGTAGCCATTAAAGCTACTGCGTATGTTACACCTCCTAAAATAATGCCCCCTACATCGGGTCATTTGTATCTTGTAGGTAATGCTTCGCAGGGAGGATGGGGTAACCCGGTACCTGTACCAACACAAGAATTTGCAAAATTAGATTCTGTAACTTATGGAGGTGTGTTTAATTTGAATGGGGGGAATGAATACTTATTATTGCCAGTAAATGGTAGCTGGGATCATAAATATTCTGTAAACGACAAAAATGTTACCGGCTTAGCTGCAGGAGGCGATTTTGGTTATGATCTTTCATCTAATTTTCCCGCCCCAGCCACATCAGGTTGGTACACCATGATATTTAGTTTTCAAACCGGTAAATTTACAGTAACACCCTACACAGGCAACCTCCCTACCAATTTATTTATTGTAGGCAATGCCACTCTGGGTGGATGGACCAATCCTGTTCCCTTACCCAGCCAGCAATTTAACAGAATTAATTCTTCGGTATTTGAGCTTTCATTACCATTAAATGGAGGGAAAGAGTACCTTTTACTTCCGGTAAATGGAAGCTGGGATCATAAATATGCTGTGGCCGATAAATCCGTACCAGGCTTATCGGCAGGTGGTAGCTTTGGCTACGACCTTGGCCAAAATTTTCCCGGCCCGGCCAATAGCGGCACTTACAAGATTTCAGTAAACTTTGTAACGGGTAAGTTTTCTGTAAAATAATAAAACAACTATTTTTCTAAAAACTGCCCTTCATTATAAGGGCAGTTTTTATTTACTCATTTATACAACCACCTGTTCTAAATTTTTTTAAGAATGGAATAATGAAAAAAAATATTTACAAAAAAATACCAGTTATCGTTTTGCTCCTATGCATTACCGTTAGCGGCTGCTCAAAATCGGGGAGTGAAAAACTACCGGTGCACCCTACCCCCGGCTTTGAATTTGCCAAAGGTGCAGATATCAGTTGGGTTACACAAATGGAAAGCGCCAGAATAAAATTTTATAATGGAGCAGGTGTACAAACAGAATTAATAGCCTTATTAAAAAGTTCCGGTATAAATTCAATAAGGTTAAGAGCCTGGGTAAATCCCTCCTCCGGATGGAATAATACTGCTGATGTAGTTGCAATAGCAATAAGAGCCAAAAACCTGGGGATGCGTATTTTACTCGACTTACATTACAGTGATACCTGGGCAGACCCATCAAATCAAACGAAGCCGGCAGCATGGGCTTTGCAGGATATACATGCACTACAGGCTTCTGTAAAAAATTATACCACCGATGTAATGAATGCTTTAAAATTAAATGGAATCACTCCTGACTGGGTACAGGTAGGTAATGAAACCAATGATGGTATGCTTTGGCCTGAAGGAAAAGCCTCTACCAATATGGCCAATTTTGCAAAGCTGATTAATGCAGGCTATGATGCCGTAAAAGCCGTAAGCAGTACCAGCAAAGTAATAGTACACATTTCAAATGGATATGACAACAATCTATTTAGATGGATATTTGATGGCTTACAAAATAATGGAGCTCATTGGGATGTAATAGGAATGTCGCTCTATCCAACAGTAACTAATTATGCATTGCAAAATTCACAATGCCTCGCCAATATGAATGACATGGTTTTAAGGTACAATAAAGAAGTAATGATTTGCGAAGTAGGAATGAGCTGGGACCAACCGGATGCCTGCTATTCTTTTATTTCTGACCTTATGCAAAAAGCAAATTCTATTGCCGATAATAAATGCCTTGGCATATTTTATTGGGAGCCTGAAGCCTATAATAACTGGATGGGCTATACGCTTGGCGCTTTTGACAACTCCGGTAAGCCCACAAAAGCATTAGATGCCTTTAAATAAATTAAAAGACCCCTTATTCATCACATAAAAAAAGAAGAAGTGAAAAAAACAATCATCCAATCAACAAGACTGTTACTACTTTTTTCTTCCGCTTTATTTTGCAATAGCAATCTGCTAAAAGCACAGAGCCCGGTTACAACTATTGGTAATATTAAAAGTGTAAAAATATCCAATAGTAGTATTAACCTAATTACCGAAAATGCCTTTGCCAGCATTACGGTTTATTCTCCCAATATTATAAGGGTAAGAATAGACAGGCAACCGCTAAAGAAAGACCTTTCTTATGCAGTAGTAGGCGCTCCCGAAAAAACAAATGTAAAAATAGAAGACAATAGCAACCAAGTAAGCATCATTACGGATTCTATCAAAGCTATTATTTCAAAAAAACCTTTTTCAATTGCGTACTATACTCCCGATGGGCGCATTATAAATGAAAGTGAAAAAGGCTTAACTACCTCCTGGGTAGGTACGGAAGTTACCGCCTACAGGCACATGCAACAAGGCGAAAGGTTTATTGGCCTGGGGGAAAAAACAGGAAACCTTGATCGTAACGGCAATGGATATACGAACTGGAATACAGATGCTTTTGGATATAGCGCCGGCCAGGACCCCATTTATTCCAGCATTCCCTTTTACATTGGCATTCATGATAGCCTTAACTATGGTATTTTTTTAGACAATACTTTTCAAAGTGATTTTAACTTTGGTGCAAGCAACAATCGCTTCTCTTCTTTTGGAGCCAGGGATGGTGAAATGAATTATTATTTTATATACCATACTAAAGTGGCGGATATTATAAAGTCATATACCTATCTCACGGGGCGGATGAAACTACCTCCTTTATGGAGCTTAGGCTATCAGCAAAACCGATACAGTTATTATCCCGATACAGAAGTATTAAGAATAGCCCAAACATTAAGAGAGAAAAAAATTCCGGCAGACGGTATTACTCTTGATATTCATTACATGGATCGTTACCAGCTTTTTACCTGGGATAAAGAGCGTTTTCCAAACCCGGTTCTTATGACAAATAAGCTTAAAGAAATGGGTTTTAAAACTACCGTAATTGTGGACCCCGGAATTAAAATAGAACCCGGCGCCGCCGCTTACGAAAAAGGATTGAAAGAAGATGTGTACATAAAATACAGCGATGGCAAAAACTATGCAGGGCAGGTATGGCCCGGCTGGTGCAACTTTACAGATTTTACAAGTGAAAAAGGAAGGAATTTTTGGCGTAGTGAAATGAAATTTTTTGCTGACAATGGTGTAAGCGGTATTTGGAATGATATGAACGAAATAGCTACCTGGGGACAAAAAATTCCCAATAATGTAGTCTTTGATTTTGAAGGAAGAAAAGGCACCATAATGGAAGCACACAATGTATATGGCTCATTAATGGCCCGTACCAGCTACGAAGGAGCTAAAGCTGCTACACATGAAAGGCCCTTTGTACTTACCCGGGCCGGCTATGCAGGTATGCAACGCTACACAGCTATATGGACGGGCGACAACCGCTCAGAAGATGACCACATGCTGGCAGGCGTAAGATTGCTTAACAGCCTCGGCCTGAGTGGCGTGCCTTTTACAGGAATGGATATTGGGGGCTTTACCGGAAACCCTTCGCAGGGGCTCTTTGCAAGATGGATTCAATTAGGAGCTTTCTTCCCCTATTTTAGAAACCATACAGCCATTAATACAAAATCATCTGAGCCCTGGACTTATGGTGAAGAGGTTACAGAAATTTCACGAAACTATATCAGCCTTCGGTATAAATTATTGCCTTACCTGTATAGTACTTTTTTTGAAGCTACACAATCCGGTTTACCCATTGTACGCTCCCTTGCTATTGACAATACTTTTGACCCCAATATTTACAATACCGAATTTCAAAACCAATTTTTATTTGGCCCCTCTATGCTGGTGATACCGGTAGAGAGTGGTAAAGATTTTACTAAAATTTATTTACCAAAAGGTAATTGGTATTATTTATACAACGACGAAAAGGTGACTGGCAACTCACAAAAAATTATTGAATTAAAAAAGCAGGAACTTCCTGTGTATGTAAAAGAAAGTAGTATAATACCCATGCAAAGCCTGGTGCAATCTACTGCCATTGCGCCTACTGACACACTGTTGATACATCTATATAAAGGTACAGAACCCAATACCTATACCTACTATGAAGATGATGGAAAAAGTTACGAGTACGAAAAAGGAGTTTATTATAAAAGAGCTATTGAATATAATCCCATCAACAATAACATAATTTTTGAAAAGCCCGAAGGGCAAATGAATTCTCAATTTAAATATGTAGCCCTCATTCTACATGGCTTTGACGGAGAGCAAAGCATTTCGGTAAATGGCAAAACGGTACAGCTACAAAAAAGCAACTTATCGCTTCTCTCTTCTATTTCAAAGTTTGACCCACAAGGCCAGGCAAAAGCAGCAGATGGCACAAAAATATTATCTGCAATTTTTAATAATGATAGTGATAAGCTAACCATTGATCTTAAATAATGAGATACAAAATAAAAAATAGGGTAGCAAAACGCTACCCTATTTTTTTGAATATCCTAACCCCAAATAACAATACATTTATTTTATAACATCCGTAATAGGATGCCCCACACAACCACTTGGCATTTGAATATTGAGCAGGGCTGCTACGGTAGCAGAAATATCTGTCATGTAGGTTTGCTTATTGGTTTTGCCTGGCTTAATGCCCCATCCATACCATACAAGAGGAATATGGTCATCATAAGGATTCCAAAGGCCATGAGTAGTGCCTTTTTTGCCTCCATCAAAATATCCAGCCCTTGGTACAAATTGTATATCTCCACTTCTTACATCATTGTAGCCATTTACCACCATTGTTTTTATCGGCTCGGGCAAAGTTTCTGAGGATACTTTATTTGTTTCAAATACATTGCTTATATATTCTTTGTCCTTCATTATTTTGATTACCATTTTCTTTACTGCATCCACATCTGCATGAGCGCTGTCTAATTTTTTAGTATCTATATACACCTGGTTATTCATTACTTTTATAATTGCTTTTTTATACCCAAGTGTTGTTTCAATATTGCTGTTCAGTTCTTTTGCAATGTCTCCGTCAGAAAAATTACCCCCGGGTATATTATGCTCTTTTAAAAAACCGGGCGTATGTGCCACCCCGTGGTCGGCAGTTAAAAAAAGTAAATAATTTCCCTTGCCCACACTATTATCGAGGTAAGTTAAAAAATCTGCTATATCTCTGTCTAACCTCAGATAAGTATCTTCTACCTCAATAGAATTGGTACCAAATGTATGCCCTGCATAATCGGTAGATGAAATACTAACCGTTAAAAAATCAGGAACAGTATTTTTGCCGAGATGTTCATTTAAAATTGCCTGCCTTGCAAAATCAAAAGTATAAGAAGCGGCATAAGGTGTAAATTTAAAAGCTTCGTATTTATTTTTAGTAATTTGCGAAAGCCTGTGTGGAAAGGTGGGAGATTTTTCGCCGGGAATATTTGCTTCGTACTCTTTATCATCTGCAGTACTCAATGTATATTTTTCTATTGGCAATAAGGTATTCCAGTCTTTGCTCATATATTTACCGGCCTCATCTTTATCATTAAAAGCATTTACCCATTGAGGCAGGGCCGTCATGTAATGAGTGCTGGTAATCCATTTTCCATCGTCAAACCAGTAGGCAGCATTGGCGCTGTGGCCTGCCGGTAATATAGACCCTCGGTCTTTTAAAGCAATACCTATAACCTTACTTTTAAAATTATTGCTCAATCGCAACTCGTCTGTAATGGTGGTAACCCATAAATTGGCAGGGCTCATTTTGCCGGCACTTGAAGAAGTACCAACACCTGACACGGTTGAATCATCTGTGCAATAAACAGTAGCATTGGCGCTTCTTTCGTACCAGTTATTGCCGATAATACCATCTATAGCAGGTACACTGCCGGTGTAGATACAAGTGTGCCCCACAGCGGTGTAGGTAGGCACATAAGGTATCATAGTATTATCGCAACTATTTCCCTGGCTAAGCAATCTCTTAAAACCTCCTTCAGTATAGAGGTCTTTAAACCGGTATAAATAATCCCAACGCATTTGATCAATTACAAGGCCAACTACCAGTTTTGGCTTTGAGGTTTGAGCAAATGAAGAAAAGCTAACAATAAAAAAGATCATGGATAAAAAAATGGCTCTCCGGTTCATAACAAGTAAAATTTTTTAAAAAAAGTTAAAAAAATGAGGATATAAATGTACTCATAAAGTACGTAATACAATCATAGCGCATATTTGACGGCAAAGTATTAAATTTGCAAAAATCCAGCGCCAATCATCATATAAACCCTGCGCATACAAGTACAATTCTTTATTGTGAAAAATGCTCATCAACGATATTCAGTACAAGAGTGCGACGCAAGGATGTTGCTCAATGATTTACTGCCGGGAACAAAAAATATTTTTTACCTAAATAAAAAAATAAAATGGACGTATTTGAAAAATTAGTGAAAGATGGCGGCCCAATAGGCCAGCACATGGACAGGGCTCATGGCTATTTTGCTTTTCCAAAATTAGAAGGCGAGCTTGGCCCCCGTATGAAATTTAGAGGAAAAGACATGATTGTATGGAGCCTGAATAATTATCTTGGCCTGGTAAATCATCCCGAAATAAGAAAGACAGATGCGGAAGCTGCTGCAAAATATGGTATGGGCAACCCAATGGGAGCAAGAATGATGAGTGGCAATACCGAAAAACATGAGGAGTTAGAAAGAGTAATAAGCCAATTTGTAAAAAGAGAAGATACCATGTTGCTCAACTTTGGCTACCAGGGCATCATGAGTTGTATAGATGCATTGGTAAACAGAAGAGATGTAATTGTGTACGATGCCGAATCGCATGCATGCCTGGTAGATGGTGTACGCCTGCACATGGGCCATCGCTATGCTTTTAAACACAATGATGCAGAGGACTGCGAAAAGCAATTGCAAAGAGCTACCGAAATGGCCAACAAACAAGGCGGGGGAATATTGGTGATTACCGAAGGCGTATTTGGCATGGATGGCGAGCAGGGAATATTGAAAGAAATAGTTGCATTAAAGAAAAAATTTGAATTCAGATTATTGATAGATGATGCACATGGCTTTGGCTATATGGGTCCTACAGGCGCAGGTGCAGATGAGGCGCAGGGTGTGCAGGAGGGCGTAGATTTATATTTTTCTTCGATGGTAAAAAGTTTGGGAAGCCTTGGTGGATTTATTTGCGGTCCAAGAAATGTTTTAAAATATTTACGATACAATGTACGCAGCCAGATATTTGCCAAGAGTATGCCCCTGCTTGTGGTAGAGGGTATGCTAAAGAGAATGGATATGGTGATTAACCAGCCGCAGCATAGAGAAAAATTGTGGGCGATAGTAGATAGGCTACAAACCGGATTAAAAGAAAGAGGCTTTGATATTGGTAATACCAACAGCCCGGTTACACCTGTATTTATGAAAGGAGATGTACCCGAAGCTACACAAATGGTGATGGACCTGAGAGAAAATTATCATATTTTTTGCAGCATTGTAGTGTACCCTGTAATACCAAAAGGCGATATCATTTACAGGCTTATCCCTACTGCATCGCATAGCTTTGAAGATGTGGACCTTACTCTAAAAGCTTTTGAAGAAACAAAGAAAAAATTAGACGCAGGCTTGTATAAAGCTGCCGAAATACCCGATATGGCTGAAAAATTTTAAACTGTTAAAAGCGAAGTAGAAACACTTCGCTTTTTATTTTTAATAGAAAGATAGGATTAGGTAGAAAGAGTACAAAATAAATTTGCAAGGCTTGGGGCTCCGGCCTCATAAAAAAAGCGTTAAGAAAATTTGAATGGCAGCCGTTAAGAAATAAAATTAATGCTGAAAAAGCTGAATGTTGCAGATGGCTGGTAAGTCGCACAATAGCTGGGATATGATCTATCGT
>JAFDXD010000096.1 GCA_018268135.1 Bacteroidota bacterium | reverse complement strand
GGCGCAGATATGCAGCATGGCTTTTGAGCAAAGCGTATCTGTGCCGGGAATCAAGAAAGTGACTTTTGTTTTTCTATGATATGAAAATACCGTTTGTGATTTGTTCGACCCCGAAGGGGTCAAATATTTTATTTGATACTTAGTGCTATTAATTGTTTTTCGTTATTCAAATGTGTGCGTAAGGGTTCCATTCAAATCATCTGTTGCTAGCATTCAGCCTTTTGCGGCATCCATGTACTTTTTTTAATTGCAATCCTGAAATTAGCATTACAAACAAAACTTCACAGCCGCAACTTATTCCAAAAAAATTTGTTTATCCTCCTCAGTTTGATAAACTACACGTAAAGCAATTACTTTTTTATTAATGGAATGAACAAATATAGCTGTGGAATACCTAATGATTACAAATGCAGTTGGCCACTTCAAACATTCAATTACAACCTATTTTACCTCTAACTCATCCACAAAAATATGTGTGTCGCCACCGGCGCCTTCGCTCCAAGCAGGCATTTTTCCAAATTGAGAAGCTGTAACCCTTACATACCTTGCCATTACAGGTGCAAAATCTGCTTGTATTTTTTTGGACTGTACCTTCATATCATTTACAGGTAAAAAATCTGAGCCTTTATATACTTCTGTAAAATTTTTTCCATCTTCAGATACTGATACTGTCATATCTTTTGGCATCACTATCCATGCCTGAGAGTCTTGTAAAAAATCTGCCCATACAGTAGATATTTTTCGATTCTCTTTCATATCAATCACCGCATCAAGCCCTACATTTTGATACCCCTGCCAATAACCCCCTTTACGCCAAATGGTAGTGCCATACAGACCATCTATTAAACCATCGGCTCCGCCTGCCTCATATTGGTGCTCATAGTTTGTATTTAGTTTTACCGTCCAGTTGTGGGGTGCCTTTTTATAATATGCTGTAGCTACAAAACTTTTATTACCATTATTTTTTATAGCAATTGCTTTTACTTCGGTGGATGCGTTTATAAAAATTGGCTTGCTGTACCTTGTACTTTTTGCAGTAGGCTCTGTACCGTCTAAAGTATAGTAAATATTTACATTTTTATCGGCAGAGGTAATACTAACTGTTTTATTATTTTTAAATGAAATTCCTCCACCATGTATAATAGGATTTAGCACAATTATATCATCACTTATTTTTTGAATAGGATAGCCTGTAGCGCCAAAGTTTGAGGGCTTATTTCCCATCTCAAAAGTAAGAGCACCACCTTTTAGAAGTGCACTATGTTGTATATACGATTTTGAAAAACTTGCATTATTTAATTTTACAGATTGAATATAAAAATTGTCTGCATTGATATTGGGTGCATTGATGGTGAAAGTTTTGCCATTCTCCAGGTTTATTTTGGCAGATTCAAACTCTGGTGTACCAAACATATAATCTGTACTGCCCGGTGTTACAGGATAAAAACCTAAAGCGCTCATCACATACCAGGCACTCATTTGCCCACAATCTTCATTGCCAATTAATCCATCGGGATCATTTTTATAAAATTCTGTCATCACTTTATGCAAAAGCTTTTGGGCTTTGTAAGGTTTGCCAACAAAATCGTATAAGTAAATTATATGATGGCTTGGTTCATTACCATGCGCATACTGGCCAATCAAACCTGTAATATCACTTTGGTCTCTTCCGGTAGTTTGGCTCGATGCAACAAACAGGTTATCTAATTTTTGTTCTAATTTTTTTCTTCCTCCTGTTAGGTTTATATATCCTTCAATGTCCTGCGGAAAGTAAAAAGAATATTGCCAACTGTTGGCTTCTGTATAATTATTATTTACTTCTCTGGGGTCAAAGGGCGATATCCAATCTGCATTTTTGATAGGCCTCATAAAATTGGTAGTGGGGTCCACAATATTTTTGTAATACTGTGCTCTCTTAATATAAGTTGCATAATCATCGGCATTACCTGTGGCTTTTGCAAATATGGCAATGCACCAATCATCAAAAGAGTATTCGAGGGTTTTGCTAACATTTTCGTTATCATCATTTACACTTATTACACCATTACTCATGTACGCTGGCAGTCCAAAATGGTTCCAGGTAGCACTTTTTTTCATTGCTTCTAAGGCAAGTTTTGTATCAAAATCGGTAATACCATTCATATAAGCTCCTACAATTACAGGCACACTATGGTAACCAATCATACAGTCTGTTTCGCAACTGGATAGCTCCCATACGGGCAACCTTCCGCCCTGCTGATATTGGGTCAAAAAAGTTTTTATATAATCGAGCATACGCCCTCTGTCAATGATAGTATATAATGGGTCTGCAGCCCTGTAAGTATCCCATAGTGAAAACACTGAATAATAATTAAACCCTTCGGCAGTATGTATTTTATCATCCATGCCCCTGTATTGATGATCTACATCCATATTAATATTGGGCACTACGGCTGTATGATACAAGGCTGTATAAAATATTGTTAACTGGTCTTTATTTTTTCCTTTTACTTCTATTTTACTTAATTCTTTATTCCATTTATCTTCTGCTGCTTTTTTTGTGGCAGCAAAATCCCAGCCTGGCAACTCCGCTGCTAAATTTCTTTTTGCTCCATCTACACTTACTGCACTTATGGCAACTTTTACATAAATATCTTTGGAGGCCGAAAGATCGAATTGGAAATAAGCTTTAATATTTTTTGACTCCTCCACTTCAGAAGTTTTTTCGGGCATCAATTTTTCATCATTCCAAATACCATAGTTTTTAATGGGCTTCGAAAATTTCATTACAAAATATACATACTGGTTATTGGCCCATGCCTTACTGCGCCTAAGTCCACTTACGGTTACACTGTCTTCAATCTTTATGGAAGACTGTAACACTTCATCCCGATGTTTTAAATCGAGAATGATATTATTTTCTTGTGAGTTGGAGAAAACATAATGATGCAACCCTACTCTATCAGTAGCAGTAAGTTCTGCAAAAATATTATCGTCTTTTAAAGTAACGCTGTAATAACCGGCGCTGGCTTTTTCATTTGCATGAGAAAAAACGGATCCATATATTTTATTATCGGGGGAAGGTTTTCCATTCATTGGCATTACCAGGATATCACCATAGTCGCTTACACCTGTGCCACTTAAGTGAGTGTGGCTAAAGCCATAAATATAGCTATCAGAATAATGGTACCCACCACAACCATCCCATCCATCGAGCCGGGTATCGGGGCTTAGCTGTACCATACCATGTGGTAATGTAGCGCCCGGGTAGGTATGCCCATGGCCACCTGTTCCAATAAAGGGGTTTACATATTTTACGTAATCATTTTGTGCGGTAATATTGTTTACTAAAAAAAATAAGACAAATGCAAGGCAGGCATTTTTTTTAAACATGGTGTGAATTTTAAAAATAAAAAAATCCCCTTTTGGAGGGGATAAAGTTAATTTATAAAAAAATCAAAACCTAAAAAGGCAGGTCGTCATCAGTTTGTACAGGAGGTTGCTGTGTTTTAACTACAGGTGCAGCTCCTGCTCCGGCATGGCTTACATTGCCCTGGTTGGAGCCTTGGGTATGGTTATCACTATTGCCTCCTAATAATTGTATATTTTGTACCCTCATTCTTAAAGTGGCAGACACATGGCCCTCTTTGTTGGTATATCCATCTGCTTCGGGAAAGCCTTCTGCATATACGGTTTTACCTTTAGTGAGATATTGGGCAATGGCTGTTCGGTCTGTCCAGTAAGCACAATTTACCCATACGGTTTTTTCTACAAGGTTACCCTGGCCGTCTTTGTATTTTTCTGAATGGGCTACGTTAAAATTAATAACATTTTTGCCATTAATTTCTTTTTGAATGCAATCGGCGCCAAGGTTGCCGATAATTTGTAATTTAATCATAACTGTGTTTTTTGATGTATCTGTTTAAAATGTTGTACCTGAATAAAGTTATGGTTTTATATGTTGGTATTGGTATTATTTAATTCATTTTCTTTTTTAAAGTAGAAACCTGGCTTTGAAGATTATTGACGAGGTTGGCTAAAGCATCTACATCCCATCTTTGCTGTTGAGACACTTTGCCAATCACTACCTGTGCCTGCCATAATTCCAAAATATCTTCGCCATTTACCTGGTAGGGCTGATATGCGGGATTGTCGCTTACTAACGAAACTTTTTTACTACGGTTGCTTTTAATTATTCTTTTATATACAATGCCCTCGTGGCGGCTTACTACAATGCATGCTGTGTTGTTTTTTACATCATCCACATTATTTATTTTTTCTCCTACAATGATGCTGCCACTTGGTGTGGGCATCATACTATCACCAATTATTTCAAAAGCCCGGTAGTTGCCGCCGCTAAGCATGGGCAGGGTAAATGTATTTAACTCATCTATAAACTCACTATCGGCATAGCCTGCAAGGTAACCGGCAGCAGCCTTAACGGGAACAAAATGTATCAGGTTGCGATCGGCAGACATCATTTTTTGCTGCCTGCGCTTTTGCAAATAACTGCCGGAGTTGTTGCTTAAATCTTTAAGTAATAATTCATCAAGGCTAAGCTTAAACATGTCTGCTACTATTTCTAACACATCCAACCGGGGGTCGGCACGCTCTTCTTCATAAGCGCCAATAAGGGAGCGCTTGATGTGGAGTTTGTTTGCAAATTCTTCTTGTGTCCACCCCCGTAGTTTGCGGAGATATTTCAAATTTAATCCGGCTACTGACATAACAACTAATTTGATTAGCACAAATATACTAAATTGTTTAGCTAACTTCCAAATTTATTTTTAGGGTTATTATTTTAATGGATAGCACAAGTGGCTTTATTTGGAATGGATTTTTAACGATTGATTTGTTTAAAAAATATTGCTGATAAAAAATAATATGAATGTATTCTGCATCTCATTTGTAACAAATACTTTCTTTGTAAAAAATGATTGGCTGATAATTTTTTGTTGCCGAAAAGCGCCGGGATAGGAGTGAAAAACACGGTGAGGCATTGGCGCCGGGGCTTGTGCCGGCTTTGAAACGTATAGCCCGAACAAGTGCCCGGCTTTGCAGCAATGCTCATCGCCCAAATTTATTTTGCAAATGTGTATTAATTAAAGATTAATATTCGTTATTAGCTTATAAGGCATGGGTTGCCTATTTTTGCAAAAAAATATTTTATTATGCAACTTACACTGGTACTACATAACATTTTAAGATGGGGCATTTTATTGTTTGGTCTTTGGGCTGTTATTAATGCTATTACGGGGCTGATGAGCAAAAGGCGCTTTACGGGTGGCGACAATAAAAGCGGCCTGTTGTTTATGATATTTTGCGATATACAACTGCTGGTGGGCTTGGTGCTATTTTTTGGCAATGCATGGTTCGACAAAATGAAGGCCGGCATGGGTGATGTAATGAAAAATGGGTACGACCGTTTTTTTACGGTAGAACATGCAGGCATGATGATACTTGCCTGGATACTGGTGCATATTGGAAGGGCACAGGTAAACAGGGCTGCAACTGATACGGCAAAGCATAAAAAAATGTTGTTGTTTTTTGGACTGGCTTTATTGATTATTTTGGTAAGCATTCCCTGGCCGTTTAGAGCTGAGGTGGCAAGGCCATGGTTTAGATGGTTTAATTAAAAAATATAAGATTAGATAAATGGCGAAATTGAAAAAAGGCAAACCCATCATACTGGTTACAAATGATGATGATATAACGAGTAAGGGTATAAGAAGTTTGGTAGAAGCTGTAAAAGATTTGGGTAAAGTGGTGGTGGTAGCGCCGGAGAAACCTCAAAGCGGTATGGGACATGCCATTACCATTGGCTCGCCGCTTAGGATGAACCAGGTAGATTTTTTTGGAAAAGATGTAGAAGCCTGGCAAACGAGCGGCACACCTGTAGATTGTGTGAAACTTGCAGTAGATAAAATACTTCATCACAAGCCGGATATTTGCCTTAGTGGTATTAACCATGGCGCCAACCACTCTATCAATGTATTGTATAGCGGCACCATGTCTGCTGCTATGGAAGCAGCCATAGAAGGGATTCCGAGTATTGGCTTTTCGTTACTGGATTATAGCTTTGATGCAGACTTTAGTGCAAGCAAACAGATAGTGCACAAAATAGTGAGCGCTGTACTTAGTAAAAAAACAGACAAGCATTTTTTACTGAATGTAAATATTCCCATTGCTACGCCTGATAAAATAAAAGGCATTAAAATATGCAAACAGGCTTATGCTAAGTATGAAGAAGATTTTAGTGAACGAATAGACCCTCACGGAAAAAAATACTATTGGCTCACGGGAGAGTTTAAAAACTTTGACAAATCAAAAGAAACGGATGTATGGGCATTGCAGCACGGCTATGTAAGCGTAGTGCCGGTACAATTTGACCTTACTAACTATACCTTAAAAAAACAATTAGAAAAAACCAAACTGTTTCAATGATATTTAAGAAAGATAATTTTGTATTTGGATGTATATTGGGGATACTGGCGCCCATTGTGGGTTTGCTGCTGCTGAAGTATTATAAATTCGGCATGTTGAATTTTAAAGAAGTATTGCAATTTATTTATTACCAGCCCGGCCATGGTATTATGACGGCAGGCCTGAGTGTATCTTTATTAATGAATGCTATTTTCTTTACTTTTTACATCAATAGCAGGAGAGATAAAACGGCAAAGGGTATTTTTATTACCACAGTGTTGTATGGCGTTATCATTTTATTAATTAAGTACCTCAGCTAAAATGTATTAACGCTATATTAATTATTTATTGGCAGAATGTTAACATGAGAATAGAGAAGAGCGTATTAGCTTTGTGTAACAAATCGAAAATAAGAATTTCTCATAAGCAGTTAGTTTTGGTAAACGAAGCCCTTAGTCTTAGGGGCTTCTTAGTTTTATACAGGCGCTATACCCGGAGGCAGATGGGTAAATAGATGTATCAAAAAAATATTAGCGCTTACCTATTTGTCAAAAGGAAACAAACCATTTACAAATTGTTGCTTATCAAACACCAGCAGGTCTGTAGCTTTTTCACCCACACCAATAAATTTTACCGGTATTTTAAATTGGCTTGCAATTGCAAGTACTACTCCACCTTTTGCGGTGCCGTCTAATTTTGTAATGGCCAAAGCTGTTACATCTGTTGCTGCAGTAAAATGTTTGGCCTGCTCTAAGGCATTTTGCCCGGTACTTCCATCCAGCACCAGCATTACTTCGTGTGGTGCATCGGGTATTACTTTTTGAATGACTCTTTTTATTTTTGTTAGTTCATCCATCAGGTGCAGCTTATTGTGCAGGCGTCCGGCAGTGTCAATAATAATGACATCGCTGTTTCTGGCAACACCGCTAATAATGGTGTCATAAGCTACCGATGCAGGGTCGCTGCCCATATCTTTTTTTACAATGGGTACATTGGTACGTTGGCTCCAAATGCTGAGCTGATCTACTGCTGCAGCTCTAAAAGTATCGGCAGCGCCCAGCAATACCGACTTTCCGGCCTGAGAAAAATTATGTGCCAGCTTACCAATAGTAGTGGTTTTACCAACACCGTTTACTCCTACTACTAATATTACATGAGGTTTGTGGCCGGTGGGTAATTCATAATTTTCGTATGCGGAATCTTGAGGGGCGGCTATTAAAATATTTTCGATTTCCTGCCTGAGAATACTGTTGAGTTCGGCTGTATTGAGGTACTTGTCTTTTGCTACCCTTTTTTCTATTTGATCTATTATTTTTACGGTGGTTTCTACACCTACATCAGCGCTTACGAGTGCATTCTCCAGTTCATCAAGCACTTCTTCATCTACGGTACTTTTGCCGGCAATGGCTTTGGTTATTTTTCCCAAAAAACCTTCCCTGGTTTTTTGCAAGCCCTGATCAAGGGTTTCCTGCTGTTGTTTTTTTCCGAAAAGTTTATCAAATATGCCCATAATACTAATTTGCTAATTGGAAGGAAGTAGTAAAAATAAAGAAAGCCTCCTGATAAATCGGGAAGCTTACGTATAAATTATTGAAAGCATGGCTTAGTTACCTAAGTGCTCTTTAATTTTATCTTTGTGCACAATCGCTTCTTTAAATGTGTAAGCGCCTGTTTTAGGGCTACGTAGCGTACGTATTACCTTTGTCCAGTTTTTAGCTTCTGCTGCTGCTTTTTGGTCTTTGGTTTTTATCGCTGTTTTAGCTGCTTTTGCCATGGTTATCTAATTTGATAATGTGATTACTTAATTTCTTTGTGAACGGTAACTTTTTTAAGAATAGGGTTAAATTTCTTTAACTCGAGACGCTCCGGGGTGTTCTTTTTATTTTTAGTAGAGATGTAGCGGCTTGTGCCCGGTTGACCACTTGTTTTGTGCTCAGTACATTCCAGTATTACCTGTACCCTGTTTCCTTTCTTTGCCATTGTAATATTATTTTATAAAAGCTTATTATATTTTTGAGCCAGCAGCACGTAATTGTTTTACTACTGAATAAAGGCCATTTTTATTAATGGTCCTGATTGCTTCAGAAGATACTTTAATGGTAACCCATTTATCTTCTTCTGCAAGAAAATAGCGCTTGGTTTGTAAATTGGGTAAAAACCTGCGCTTGGTTTTAATATTAGAGTGAGAAACCTTATTACCTGTAATAGGCTTCTTTCCTGTAAGTGCACATACTCTTGCCATTGTCCTAAAAATTTTGGACGGCAAAAGTAATGATTTTACTTTATAAAAGGCTATAAATACTCAATTATTTTATAAAATATATCTAACCGGCTTGTAAGTACCGTTATTTGACTGAAATTACACACAAAACGAGATTATGGATATTCATTTTGTAACCACTTCTTTTGATGAAGCAACGGCTTTTACGTCATATATTAATACTCACCCGGTAAAAATGGACAGTGCCGGAACACAGGGCCCCAGCCCAAAAAGGCTTATGCTGGCTTCGCTTGCAGGATGCACGGGAGTAGATATTGTGTTGATTTTAAATAAGATGAAGGTCTCGTACAGCGATTTTAGCATTGATACGGAAGCTTCACTTACTGAAAATGACCCTAAAATATATAATTGGGTAAAACTTACCTATAAAATTAAAATGGCAGCAAAAGACCAATCAAAAATGCAAAGAGCCGTAAGCCTTTCACAGGATAAATACTGTGGGGTGGCAGCCATGTTTAGATCATTTGCTACCCTTGAAACGGAAATTGTATTTTTATAAGTTGCTATTTTGCAAATATATTTTCCTTATCCTCTGCTATTTTTAAATAAGAATTACGGCCAATGGTTAAATAATAAACCATATATAAAAAACCGGCAACTAATAATACAGCAAAAAGCAGGTGCACCCATTTAGGAAAAACAACTCCGGATTTTCGCAGTATAAAATCAGCAAACAGTCCCACCAATACGGCAATATAGATATAGTTTATATATTTGAGATTGCTTTGTACTACCAGGTAAGCATTTTCGCCGGGTTTAAGCATCAACTCTTTTTTGGGGCTGCCACACCAATCTACCCTGCATTGTACCAGTTTAAGGCCCGGCTCTGTAATATATTCCTCTGTTTGCTCATTACTAATTTTACCTGCTTCTGCATCATTAATCAGTACCCTGTACCTGCGCATTCTATTCATCCATTCATTTTTTCGCCTGAGTATTATTTTACTCGTTTGTTCCATTTTTTATAATTAATCTAAATGAAAAAGTCCCTTATTTAATTCCTGCAAAGTTTGCTCCTTATAACTACGTGGTATCAATAAAGAAATATTGTGACGGCTGCCACCATAGCTTACCATTCGTACCGGAATAGCTTTGATGGATTCAAAAAGCTTGTGCATAATTTCTTTTGTATCTGTAATTTCGTTGCCTACAATAGATACAATACTTTGGTTGGCATCAATTTCTACTATACCAAATGCTTCTAACTCTTTGGTGATTTCTTTAAGATAAATATCACTGTCGATGGTAACAGATACGGCCACTTCAGAAGTAGTAATCATATCAATAGAAGTGCGGTATTTTTCAAACACTTCAAATACTTTTCTTAAAAATCCGTAAGCAAGTAACATTCTGCTGCTCTTAACCTTGATGGCAGTAATATTGTCTTTAGCAGCAACGGCTTTTACGCCTGTACTTCCGGCATCTTCTGTAATAAGGGTACCCTTTGCAGATGGATCCATGGTATTTAAAAGCCTTACAGGCACATTGTAAAATTGTGCAGGCCAAATACTTGCCGGGTGCAATATTTTTGCACCAAAGTAGGCAAGCTCGGCAGCTTCTTCAAAACTCATTTGCTCAATAGGCCGGGTAGTTTTTACCACTCGAGGGTCGTTGTTGTGCATACCATCAATATCAGTCCATATTTCGCACACACTTGCATTGATAGCGGCTGCTACTAACGATGCCGTATAATCGCTGCCGCCTCTTTTCAAATTATCCACTTCGCCTTTTGCATTGCGGCTAATGTAGCCTTGTGTAATAAAGATATCGGTGTCTTTATTTTTTTGAAGTATTTGCGCCAGTTTTACTTTGATGGTGCCTACCTGTGGCTCATCCTGTGTATCTAAGGTCATGAAATCTAGCGCCGGTATCAATTTATGAGGGATGCCTTTTTCTTCAAGGTACAGGCTAAATAATTTGGTACTGAGTAATTCGCCTTGGGCAAGTATATCTTTATTTAAAGCTTCGCTAAATGATATTTTTAAAATGATGGATAAAAATTCAAAATGCTCTGCCAATACTTTTTTGGCCTTATTGATAATGGATATTTCTGTAAGCAAATCGCCTACAAAATGATGATAATGGGCTTCGAGATTATCTATGTGCTGACGTGCAGCCTGACGGTCGTTGGCCGCCAGTAGTTCGCTGATTTCTACCAGCGCATTTGTAGTGCCGCTCAATGCAGATAGTACCACTATCTTTTTTTCTTTGTCGGCAGTTATTAAAGTTGCTACTTCTTTCATTCGCTGCGGCTTACCTACGCTGGTGCCGCCAAATTTCATTACTTTCATCGCCTTTAGCTGATTTTATTGATTATTTTTTTACAGGTTGCAAAATTAGTTTACTCCTGTGATATTTCCATTAGTAGTTATAGCGCTACCGAAAATCTGTCGCCTAATTGCTTTAGGTCGTTGCTTACTGCCTGCAAAAGTGGGATACCATTTTTTAATCTTTCATTTTGCATGGCTATTTCCGGCTCACCGGGTATCACTACTTTATCAAACCCTGCAGAAGTTTCGGCGCTTCTAAATCTTTGTATCCATTGATCCATATTATCTTTAAAATCTTTACCCGGGCGAAAAGCATCTATACGCAGGGCGCCAAAAAAATGCCCAATGCCTTTGCCGGGCATATTGAGCGGCATGGGTACATACGCCGGAAAAGGAGGAACCCAGGGTCCATAATTTGCTCCGCTCAAAATAGCAGAAAATATATCTACAATGCTGCCGAGCATATACCCCTTGTGGCTTCCATGTTCTTTATCGCCGCCCAGGGGCAATAAGGCGCCACCCTGCTTCAATTCACCGGGTTGTGTACTTGGCAGGCCTTCCTTCGTTTGTACCCAACCGTTAGGTGCTTGTTCATTTTTTCTTTGCAGCATTTCCAGCTTACCATTGGCGGCAGTGGTAGTGGCAAAGTCGGCTACAAATGCAGGTTCTTTGCCGGCGGGTATGGCTACCGCAATGGGATTGGTACCCAGGAGCCTTTCTTTTGAAAAAGTTGGCGCTACCAATGCAGAAGCATTTGTCATGGCTATGCCAATCATATCGTGCTGCAAAGCCATCATGGCATGGATGCCGGCAATGCCGAAATGATTACTATTTTGTACACTTACCCACCCGGTACCGGCCTGGCTTGCTTTATCTATGGCTACCTGCATAGCATAAGGGGCTACTACAAGGCCTAGTCCGCTATCGCCATCTACTACGGCAGTAGAGGGGGTTTGATGTATTATTGAAAGTTTGGGCGAAGCATTTACTCTCTTAGCTTCCCACAAGCGTACATATCCGCTCAGGCGGGCCACGCCATGGCTATCTACCCCACGCAGGTCGGCGCTTAAAAGTGTTTTGGCTGCAATGGCTGCATCTGCTTTACTGCATCCTATTTTTAAAAAAATATTTTCTGAAAAATGCAATAATTGCTCGTAAGTAAATACTTGTTCCATTATGCGAAGATAATTGTTATGTAAATGGAGTGAAACAGGTGGCTTTTAATGAGTTTCTTTAATGGCTCTTTCTTTTCCTCATTAAAATTGATTGAAGTAAAAACTTGCTTCCTACAGAAAATAAATTTTAGGGTTAGGTATTTTAATATCAAACCTTTATTCTTATTTGGTTTTTCTTTACTTACTTTTTGTCCTGATACAAAAAGTTACAAAAAGATCAAGGCTGCATAAAAAAGCCGGTCTCCTAAAAACGCAACCTTACTTATTGATTTTGAAAGAATGACTGCATTATTTTTTTAAAGGTAAAAAAGATGAACAGTGAGATACTGCTGAACGGAGCGTCGCCAATGAAGTTGCTCAGGGAACGAATGCTTGTAACACAAAAATGATTTCCTTAAATTTGCAGCCCCGATAACAGTAAAAACAATAAAAAATAATGGGAAGGATATTTGAAGTTAGGAAAAGCGCCATGTTTGCCCGCTGGGATAAAATGGCAAAAAACTTTACCCGTATTGGAAAAGAAATTGCCATAGCTGTAAAAGCAAGTGGGCCAGACCCGGATAATAACCCGGCGCTTCGCAGGTGCTATTTAAATGCAAAGGCTTGTAATATGCCCAAAGACAGGGTGGAAGCGGCTATAAAAAGAGCCATGGGCAAAGACACCAGCAGCTATGAAGAGATTGTGTATGAAGGCTATGCGCCGCATGGTGTAGCCATCATGGTAGAGACAGCAACGGATAACCCTACCCGAACAGTAGCCAATGTTCGTATGCATTTTACCAAAGGGCATGGCTCGCTGGGTACCAGTGGCAGTGTGGGATTTGGCTTTAACCACATGGCAGAATTTAAAATTAAAAATTCGGGCTTAGATACTGAAGAGTTGGAGCTGGAGCTGATAGATTATGGCCTGGAAGAAATTGGCGAAGATGCGGAGGGCAATATTATTATTCGTACTCCTTTTAATGAATATGGACACATGGCAAAGGCGCTTGAGGAAAAAAAATTAGAAGTGATTACTGCTGAACTTACCCGCATACCTACCAGCACTGTAGAGCTGGGCGAGGAAGAATCGAATGAAGTATTAAAACTGGTGGACAGGCTGGAGCAGGATGAGGATGTACAAAAGGTTTATCATAATTTAAAATAAACATAAAAGCCTTCATTTTTTTGAAAGCTTTTATGTAAATAGGCTGCAATCAATATTTTTTACTCTACTCTAAAAGATACTTTGCACACTACTCCATAAGTACTGATTTCATTGTCTTTTACATGGGCTTTCATATCTTTTACCCATACCGAATCAATGTTTTTTACGGTTTTTGATACTTCTTTTACGGCTTGCTTTACTGCATCATCAAAACCTACGGTGGATGAAGCAATTACTTCAATTACTTTAACTACTGACATAATACATTTTGTTTTTATGGTTTAAGAATAATGTTACAAAATTAACCTTTGCAGCCTTTTACTCTGCCATCATTTGTTGCACCACTAATACAATGTCTTCTGCATTTGGTTTTGAAAAATAATCTCCATCGGTGCCATAAGCGGGACGGTGTGCCTGTGCGGTGATGGTACGAGGCGCTACATCTAAATACCTGTAACCCTTTTGCTCTTCCATTACTTTATTAAACATAAATGCGGCTGCTCCGCCCGGTACATCTTCGTCTATAAAAACAATGCGGCTGGTTTTTTTTAAAGATTGTACAATGGCATGATTGATATCAAAAGGCAGCAAAGTGCGTACATCTATTACTTCGCAGCTAATACCTGTTTTAAGCAATTTTGAGGCCGCATCCTGCACTATTCTTAAGGTAGAGCCATAGCTTACCAGGGTAATATCTGTGCCAGTGGCAATTATTTCGGGTATTCCTAACGGTATAGTGTACTCGAGTAAATTGGAGGGCAATTTTTCTTTGAGCCTGTACCCATTGAGGCATTCAATCATTAGAGCAGGGTCGTTGCTTTGCATTAGGGTATTGTACATGCCTACTGCCTGCACCATATTTCGGGGCACACATACATACATTCCTCTAAGTGCATTTATAACCATCCCCATGGGAGAGCCACTATGCCAAATACCTTCGAGGCGGTGGCCCCTTGTGCGTACAATGAGCGGCACACTTTGCTGCCCGCCCGTACGAAAATGGGTGGTGGCGGCATCATCACTAAGGGGTTGAAGCCCATACAATAAATAATCGAGGTATTGTATTTCTGCAATAGGCCTTAAGCCTCTTAGCGCCATACCAATACCCTGCCCCATGATAGTAAGCTCTCTGATACCGGTATCGAATATGCGGCCAATGCCATACTTTGCCTGTAGCCCGCTAAAGCCCTGGTTTACATCGCCAATAAAGCCCAGGTCTTCGCCAAAGGCAACAACTTTATTGTTGCTGGCAAATAATTTATCAAAGTAACGATTCAATATTTCATACCCATTTATCAGGGGCGCATCATCATTATATTCAATATTATTGCCTTGTACTTTTAATGCGCTTTTGGGGCCTTCATTATAAAGTTGGGTATTGTATAATATTTTTTGTTCGGCCAATTGAGTTTGATACAATGACTGAATAGGAGCTGCATCATTTGCAGGCAATGCAAGAGCAGCATCGCCAAGGGATTTAAAAACATCTTTACGCAAGGGCTCTTTTTCTGCAGCAAGCTTATCGCAAATAATTTTAACGGCTGCAAATTTTTCGGCTGCAGGCGCCATTACTTCAAGTGCCTGTGCGGCCAATTCTTTGATGGGTTTTTGATATTTATCCCAGGCAGATTTTTTACTTTCTTTTACTGAGTGGGCAGCCTGATGTGCTATGGCCTCCAACTCAGCAGGCTCTGCCAGCATATTGGCCAATATCCACTCCTTCATTTGTTTTATGCAATCCCATTCTCTCTCCCACTCCAGCCTAGAGGTATCTTTATAACGCTCATGGCTACCCGAAGTAGAGTGCCCCTGTGGTTGGGTAATTTCTTCTATATGAAAAAGCGCCGGAGTGTGTGTATCCCTTATTTTTTGAATAGCCCCTTCAAGCACTTCGCACATGCCGGCATAATCCCAGCCTTTAAGCTTATATATTTCTATTCCATTAGTACCATCTTCTATCTGCATGCCCAGCAAGGCATCTGATACTGACCCTTTGGTGGTCTGGTATTTTTTGGGTACAGAAATACCATATCCATCATCCCATACAAATACTGCAAGAGGCACCTGCATTACACCGGCTGCATTCATGGTTTCCCAAAAGTGGCCCTCACTGGTAGAGGCATCGCCAATGGTACAAAAACATACCTCGTTGCCATTATTGCTTAAATGGCTAAGCTCTTGCAGGTCAGGCACGTTTCTAAAAGTCTTAGAAGCTAAGGCAAGACCCAGGGCACGGGGCATTTGTCCAGCTGTAGGAGCAATATCGCTAGAAATATTTTTAGAATTTGCCAGGTTGAGCCAGTTGCCTTCTTCATCCACCATTTTTGTGGCAAAGTGTCCATTCATTTGCCTGCCTGCGCTAAAAGGTTCATTATTAATATCAGGGTCGGCATATAATTGTGCAAAATATTGCTCTACTGTAGCCAGCCCGCTGGCAAACATAAAAGTCTGATCCCGATAATACCCGGCTCTAAAATCGCCGGGCTTAAAAAATTTAGCCATTGCCACCTGCGCCACTTCTTTACCATCGCCAAAAATGCCAAACTTAGCTTTACCGGTAAGTACTTCTTTTCGCCCAAGCAAACTTGCCTCACGGCTTATGCAGGCATATTCAAAATCGCTCAACACTTCGCTGCGGAAATTTTCAAAACTAAGTTTTTCCTGAGTGGCTGTTTCTGTGCTGTAATTTGTATCCATAACCGATAAGTTAGCACAAATTTATTAAAATTAAAGGGCAATGTTAAAAATGTGCAAAGTGAATAACAATTTATGCAGAAATAAAACGTTTTAGTATCTTTGAAATCCTTTAAATCACGCATTTTAATGAAAAAATTATACATTTTATCCGCACTATGCCTTGCAGCATTTTCTATGAATGCTCAACAGGTTACTGCAAATGTAGCTACAGATGCCTCTGTAGCAGCTACTGTACCTGCCGAAACACTCAAGCTAAAAGAAACAGAATATAATTTTGGCAAAATACCACAGGGCAAACCCGTAACTCATATTTTTGAAATAACTAATACGGGCAAAACGGCATACAAATTGGACAATGTACAGGCAAGCTGTGGCTGTACTACCCCTGAGTGGAACAAAGATGAGTTGATACAGCCTAATGCCACTGCAAAAATTACAGTGGGGTATAATGCTGCAGCAGAAGGCATGTTTGCAAAAAATATTACAATTACATACAATGGCAATCAAACCAAAACTTTTATGATAAAGGGCGAAGTTTGGAAAACTCCCGCTACGAGCGCACCTGCCAATGAAGGATTAACCGATTTAAAAAACTAAAAAAAACAAAAAATACAATTATGAAGAAATTACTATTCTCATTAACGGTTTTAGCATTATCATCTACTACCTTATTTGCACAAAAGAAAGCAGAAGATGTGGCAAAATTTAAAACAGACGTGATAGATCAGGGCAAACTTGAAATAAACAAACCTGAATTGGCCACATTTGTTGTTACCAATATTAGCAAAGAGCCATTGATTATTGAGCAGGCTAATCCTACCTGCGGATGTACCATGGGAGATTATACCAAGGCTCCTATTGCTCCTGGCAAAACCGGTACTATCACAGCAAAATTCAATGCTGCATCATTAGGAGTATTTGAAAAACATCTTACTGTAAAATTTGCAGGTGTAGATGAATTAAAAAGCATTACTATCAAAGGTGAAGTATTGAGTGCAGAAGATTATGCAAAATTAAAAGCGGGTACAAAATCAGAAACAGTAACTGCAAATAAAAATTAATAAATAAAATTATAATACTCAGCCCCGGCACTATGTCGGGGCTTTTTATTTACATCATGTTTACAAAATTGGCATAAACATTCTTATTATTTACCCGTAAATTTAGCAATCGTTTCACCTTAAAATCAATAATGGATGAGTGCATATAGTTATGGCATGGTAGGCCTGGGAACAATGGGCTGCAACCTTGTATTAAATATGAGCGACCACGGTTACAGTGTAGCAGGATATGATAAAGACGCTACAAAAACGGATGCTTTAAATAAACTGGGGGCCGGCAAACAAATAATGGCAACAACAGATGTAAAAGCATTTGTACAATCGCTGGAAGTGCCAAGGGTAATTATGCTACTGGTGCCTGCTGGCAAAATAGTAGATTATGTAATTGCAGATTTAAAACCTTTTTTGAGCGACCACGATATCATTATTGATTGTGGCAACTCTCACTTTACCGATACACAAATACGGATAGATACGCTTGTTAAAGAAAATCTTCATTTTATGGGATTGGGTGTATCTGGAGGAGAAACCGGAGCCCGGTTTGGGCCAAGCATTATGCCGGGAGGCGATGTAGAAGCCTATAACAGGGTGGCTCCCATGCTTCAGGCTATTGCAGCAAAGGTAAATGGCGATGCCTGTACGGCTTATATGGGCAATGGATCTGCCGGCCATTATGTAAAAATGGTTCATAACGGTATTGAGTATGCGATAATGCAATTAATATCTGAATGTTATCATTTATTAAAAAATTATGCTGGTCTAAGTAATGATGAGCTACACCAGGTATTTGATACCTGGAGTAAAGGAAAACTGCAATCATTTTTAATGGAAATAACTGCTGCAGTATTTACCCAAAATGATGATGCCGGCAATGGCCTGCTTATAGATAAAATAGCCGACACCGCCCATCAAAAAGGTACGGGCGCCTGGATGAGTCAGGATGCCATGAACATTGGGTATCCCATACCAGCTATTGATGCAGCCGTATCACAAAGAATTCTTTCTTCAATGAAAGCCGAAAGGGTTGCAGCGGCCAATACTTATCAGATAGAAAATTTACAAACACTTACCGGCAATAAAACTGATTTTATAAACCAATTAGAAGATGCCCTGCATGCAGGTTATATCATTTCGTATGCTCAGGGGCTGGCCATGCTGCAACTTGCCTCTGATACTTATAAGTATAATGTAAATATTGCTACGGTGGCTTCTATTTGGCGGGGAGGCTGTATCATACGTGCTGCAATGCTCGAAGATATTACTGAAGCATTTACCCAACAACCGGGTTTAAAAAATTTAATGCTTGCTGCATCGTTTCAAAAATATTTAAGCAAAGAAGTATATTCACTAAAAGGTATTTTAAAAACTGCCATTAATCAGGCAATCCCCACGCCTGCATTATCTGCCTGTATGCATTATTACGACAGTTATTTTAGCGCCTGGCTGCCCGCCAATTTAATACAGGCACAAAGAGATTTTTTTGGCGCCCATACTTACGAACGCAACGATAAAGATGGCGTTTTTCATACTAACTGGAATCAAATAATAAGATAAGATGACAACAGAAAATAAAACAACACCCACTATTATGATCATTTTTGGTGGTAGTGGCGACCTTACCTGTAGAAAATTAATACCGGCTCTTTATAATCTTTATTTAGATAAATGGCTAAACGAAAAATTTAGTATCATCTGCACAGGGTTAGATGAAATGACCAATGAAGATTTTATAAAACATTTGCAGGATGGCGTAGATAAATTTTCGAGAAGCGGAGTATCCAAACCACAGGAGTGGGCAGCTTTTTCAAAATATATACAATATCAAAAAGGTGATTTTACACAAGCTCCCTTTTACGATACTATAAAAAATCATATTGCTGAGTTTGAAAAAAATGCAGGTGAGGATTCTGACAAAATTTTTTACATGGCAGTAAATCCCCAGTTTTTTGAAACCATTGCTAGTAATATTGGTAATGCCGGATTGAATAATGACAGTAAAAAAGTAAGGCTGGTAATAGAAAAACCCTTTGGCACCAACCTGGAAAGTGCAAAAGCGCTAAATGCCGCATTGATAAAGTCATTCAGCGAATGTCAGTTGTACAGAATAGATCATTATCTCGGAAAAGAAACGGTTCAAAATATTCTTGCATTTAGGTTTGCCAATGCATTGTTTGAACCCATCTGGAACCGCAATTATATTGACCATGTACAAATAACCGTAGCAGAATCTATTGGAGTAGAAGACCGGGGAGGATATTATGAACATAGTGGAGCATTAAGAGATATGATACAAAACCATTTAATGCAATTGGTTTGCCTCATAGCCATGGAGCCTCCGGTATCTTTTAATGCTGATGAAGTGCGAAACAGAAAAGTGGATGTACTCAATTCTATTCGCAAAATAAAAAAAGAAGAAGTACATATTTATGCAGTGCGTGGGCAATATGGAGAAGGATGGGTAGAAGGAGAAAAAGTAAAAGGCTATCGTTCAGAAAAAGCTGTAGCTGCCGATTCAACTACTGAAACATTTGCAGCACTAAAATTATTTGTAGATAACTGGAGATGGACAGATGTACCATTTTACATACGCTCAGGCAAAAGAATGCAGGAGTCAATATCGGTCATCACCATCGATTTTAAACCTGTACCGCATCAATCATTTCCGGAAGAAGCGATGGAAAATTGGCAGCCCAATAAACTGGTGTTGAATATACAACCCGATATGGGTATCCGGCTACGTTTTCAGGCTAAAAGGCCGGGCTTGCAAATGCACCTGGCTCCGGTAGATATGTTATTTGATTACAGCAATACCTACCAATCGGGCAGTAGCCCCGAAGGGTATGAAACTTTATTATTAGATGTAATGGAGGGAGATGCAACCTTATTTATGAGGGCAGACCAGGTAGAAGCAGCCTGGGAAGTGGTGATGCCGGTATTGAGCAATTGGCAGGCAAATCCTTCTGTAAATTTTCCAAATTATGCAGCAGGCACCAATGGCCCAGAAACCGCTGAAGCATTGATAGCAAAAGATGGCAACAACTGGATCATCATGCCTTTTGAAAAAAAATAATCATGCGAAAAATTTCAGTATTTGAAAATGAGCAGGCATTAAGCAAAGCAGCAGCAGATTTTATAGTATCGCTTGCTGCCAGGCAAATTGCAGAAAACGGAAAGTTTACCATTGCCCTTTCCGGAGGCAATACACCTTCGCTACTTTTTCAACTACTGGCTTCTGATGATTATAACAAAGCCATTCAATGGAAAAATACATTTGTATTTTGGGGAGATGAGCGCTGCGTACCGCCCCAGGATGAAAGAAACAATAGCCATGTGGCTAAAGAGTTACTGCTGAACCATGTAAACATCCCTTCAGAAAACATCTTTTGCGTACCGGTAAAATTATCTCCCCCAAGGGCTGCTAACGCCTACGAACAAACGCTAAAATTATTTTTCAAAGAATCCATTCCTGCATTTGACTTAATACTGCTGGGCATGGGCGACAACGGGCATACGGCTTCCCTGTTTCCGCACACGCCCATATTACACGAGAAAACTGCAATTGTAAAAGAAGTGTATGTAAAAGAGCTGGACATGAGCAGGGTAAGTTTTACAGCTCCACTTATCAACCATGCTAACATCATTCTTTTTTTAGTAGCCGGATCAAACAAAGCTGCGATGCTACACACCGTATTGGAGGGTAAAGAAAATATTGAAAAATATCCTGCACAAATGGTAAAGGGCAAAAAAGTGCTTTGGTATATAGATAAAAGTGCTGCCGCAAAATTGAAATAAGAGGCATTTTCATTACTAAAATAAATAACTACCATGTTTGTAGCTGCAATAGAAAAGGCCGCACAGTTTACAAGGCCCATACACAGCATTCTGCGTACCTACGGAGGCAAACAAATAATACCAGGCGCCAGTACCATTTTTTTTGTAAATGAAAAAGGGTATGCCATTACCTGCAAGCATGTGGCAGAAATGGTAGCAACGGCAGATAATATCAACCAAAATTATCTTCAATTTAAAAATGAACGGCAGCAAATACAAGGCCAGCCAAAGTATCAACAACTGCTCAAAGGGCTCGAAATAAAATATAAACTCTTGCCCGAAACCATCATTCAAATAAAAAATAATTTTGTAGATGCTGTGGACAATATGAGCGGTTTTAATTTTATCATGCATCCTACGCTCGATTTGGCAATCATCAAATTCAATGATTTTGGAAAAATACATTACAGCAGTTGTGCCACATTTTTAAAAGATGGAAATGCCATAAAGCAGGGCAGTTTTTTATGCCGTTTGGGTTTTCCTTTTCCAGAGTTTAACAACTTTAGCTTTAATCAACTTGCAGATGATATTGAATGGACAAATACCGGCACAGTAGTATCTCCAAGGTTTCCGCTGGAAGGAATGGTAACCCGTTTTTTGGCCGATCAGCCACATGGTTTATATGGCATTGAAATGAGCACACCGGGTTTGCGGGGGCAAAGTGGCGGCCCCCTTTTTGATGAGGCCGGCATTGTATATGGCATGCAATTCAGCACCAAACACCTGCACCTGGGCTTTGATATTGAAGATAAAGAAATCCGTATCAATCATACTTTTAAAAAAGTAACCGATTATTCTTTTATACACCTTGGTCAGTGTATTCATGTAAATGCTATTAAAGCTTTTTTGTCTGAAAATAATGTGGAGTTTTATGAAGAATAATTAGCTTCATCTGTACCTTTGAGCTATGTTACAAATTAGCCATCGTGGGCAACAAATGCCTGCCTCTCCCATTCGCAAGCTGGTGCCTTATGCTGATGCAGCCAAAAAGAAAGGCACTACGGTTTACCACCTTAATATTGGGCAGCCTGATATAGAAACACCACAGGCATGCTTAGACGCAGTAAAAAATTGCAATATACATGTATTGGAATACAGCCATAGCGCCGGTAATGAAAGCTATCGCAAAAAATTGGTAAAGTATTATGCAAAAAATAATATAGCCATTACAGCAGAAGACATTATTATCAGCACCGGGGGCAGCGAAGCCATTTTATTTGGCTTTATGGCCTGCCTTGATGCTGGCGACGAGGTAATCATACCCGAGCCTTTTTATGCCAATTACAATGGCTTTGCCATTGAGGCAGGAGTAAAAGTAGTACCCATTGGCAGTACTATAGAAACCGGTTTTGCATTACCTCCTATTGCAGATTTTGAAAAAGCCATTACTGCCAAAACAAAAGCAATTGTAGTTTGCAACCCCAACAACCCTACAGGTTATTTATACAGCGCTGCAGAAATGGAAACGCTCAAAGAGATAGTAATTAAGCATGATCTTTTTTTATTTGCAGATGAAGCCTATCGTGAGTTTTGCTATGAAGGTACCCATACAAGTGCCATGCATTTAAAAGGAGCTGAGCAACATGTAATATTAATGGATACCATTAGCAAAAGGTACAGTGCCTGTGGTGGCCGCATTGGAGCTTTTATTACTAAAAATAAAACTGTATTGAATGCCGCCATGAAATTTGCACAGGCAAGGCTAAGCCCTCCTTTCTATGCACAGGTATTGGGCGAAGCGGCTGTAGATTTGCCGGATAATTATTTTGATACTACCAAGGCTCAATATAAATTAAGAAGAGACACGCTTGTAAAAAGACTAAACAACATTCCCGGAGTATTTTGCCCCAACCCCGGTGGCGCTTTTTATGCAATGGCAAGTTTGCCCATTGATGATTGTGATAAATTTTGTCAATGGCTTTTAGAATCTTTTACACATGAAGGCGCTACCTTAATGCTGGCTCCTGCTACAGGGTTTTACAGTACGCCAGGGTTTGGAAAAAAAGAAGTGCGTATAGCTTATGTATTAAATGTAGATGCCATCAATAAAGCCATGGACTGCCTTGAAAAGGCTTTAGAAATATACCCGGGTAATACGCAAAAAAAATAATAAATATTTTTACAACTTTACAATCACTGCTGGCAACAAATGCCCGTTGCTGTATTGAAAGGAATAAGAAAGCCGGTTGGCAAAATTTTTATTGGCTTTTCCTGCAATTCTCCTGTTTTTTTCTGCAACCGTTTTAGCACATAGATATCCAAGGCCAATGGCCAATGGATAATCGCTTGCCCAATGTGCATTATTATTAATCATTGCCAATCCTACAAGGCCGGTTAAGGAGCAGCCCACAGGCATAATCCATTTTTTTTCTGGATAGTTTAGAGCCAGTGTTGTTACTGTACTCATTAAAGTAGCCAGGTGGCCCGAAGGATAAGCATCATATTTTGGAGTGTTTTTTTGAAATTCTTTAAAGGAGGGCAAGAACTTCCATTTCCACGAGTTTTCATTACCGGGCTCAGGGCTTTCTCTCCCACTTATTCTTTTTAAAACCTGTGTAGTAACCCCCATCAAAATAAATGTTTCGGTAAGTTGACTAGCTACACTTAGGCTTCTGTAATTATGATTTATTTTGCCAGATACAAATAAACCTGTTGCTAATAATAAACCCGGAAAACCCTGCCCCACCTGATATAAAGCTGTATTTAAATTGCCGGGAGCCTTAATGATAGTGGTTTCTTTTCCCCCTATTTTTACACTCCACAATATTTTATTGCTTTCTTCAGAATGCAGGTGTATATTTTTTGAAAATTGCTGTACATTATTTGCAATAGCTTCATCTGCCAAAAACAATATGCCGGTACTGGCACCTATCAACGCCCAGGGTTTTATACTTTTTTTATTAAATGCAGCGCTTACCATCTTACCCGTTACATTTGGCAACTGAGTAATAAATGAAAATGGTTTTGGTTTTTTATAAATAATAGTTTCCCCATTTTTGAGCAAGAATGCCTGCTCATTTGGTTGCACTCCGGCAATAGTGCTATCTACATTTTGCCCAACACTATAAAATGAAAAACCTATTGGCAAAATGATAGCAGCTAAAGTCTTTTTTATGTTCATTGCTCAGAAAATTTATTTAGTAAATGTATAAAGGAGGGCCAAGCCAGCTCCTTTGGATTGAATATAGGGAAGGCAAACAGTTTTGGAAACCTTATCCTTAAATATTTTTTTCTTTATGGCAGGGTAAATTAGATAGGCAAGCTTTGTAGAAAGAATGCCAAAGCCTGCACCGGCCACCACATCACCCAGCCAATGCCTGTCATTGTACATGCGCAATACACCCGTAGCAGTAGCGGCTGCATAGCCGGCAATACCATACCAGGGCGATACATCTTTATACTCATGTTGCAAAAAGCAGGCAGCAGCAAAAGCTGTAGTAGTATGGCCGGAAGGAAAAGAATTATATCCCGAAAGGTCAGGCCTCTGTTCTTTTGTAATACTTTTTAAAGGCAACACAATTGCCGCAGAAATAAGGGTAGAAAGTGCATAAATAGCTGTACGATCCCTAAAATTATTTTTTCCTTTTACACCAAATGCATTTAAAGCATATACTGCAAGAGCAGGCGAGTACTGCAAATAATTATCTACTTTGGTATGAAAATTTGGATGATCTTCTACAAGCTCATTTTTAGTGGATACATTGAGCGTATGTAATGCATTGTGGCCTAATGTTGTAGCTCCATAAGTAATCAATACAGCAGGTAAAATAAATGATTTTACTGAAGCCCTTTTTTCAATTTTTGGTTTTTTAAAATACGCTTCACTATCTACTTTGGCAGTATCCATCAGGGATTGAGAAAAACAATGACCCGAAAGAAAAATAAATACCGGCATTAAGATTTTATGCATAAGAGTAAAATATTATAGCCCAATGGCTAATGCTTTAAACATGAAAAATAGCAAACTTATTTGTATAATCAGTAGCAATTCTGTATTCAATAAAATTATTTTTTAATTAACCATTGGTTAACCCCCCAAATTATATTAAGAAATTCATGTTTGTATTTTTGCATCAGGCAAGGGATTCCATAAAGTATATGTTTCAAAAAAAAATCATTCCATTTCTTTTACTGACATTTATTATTACCCAAAACATTTTTGCTCAAAACCGTGAAGATGCAATTACAGGAAAATGGATGAGTAGTGAAAATAATCTAGAAGTAGAAGTGTACAAAGTAAATACCGAGTTTAAGGCAAGAGTAATATGGTTTGACGACTCTGATGATAAAAGCAAACCCATGAATGAGAGGTTAGATGAAAAAAACAGCAACAAGGCTTTGCGTAGCAGAAAAATAATAGGAATGGAAGCCTTACGCAATTTAAAATACAATACAGATGATGATGAATGGCAGGATGGGGTTATTTATGACAGCAGTACCGGCAAAGAGTGGAATGCAAAAGCCTGGCTAACAGATAAAGGGCTATTAAAAGTAAGAGGCTATTGGCATTTTTCCATATTTGGCCAAAATATGACATTTATAAAAGTAAAATAATTTTATGCATCATTGGTTGCATTTTCTTGATAAATATTCTTCTCCCATGCAAATACTATTATTTGCCGGGTTATTATGCATTTGCTGGAATATTGAAAATATTGCCGGCCTTGCATTTAATTATAAAAAATGGAGGCATGCATTTGTAAATGCCGGGTTTATCTTTACCAATATACCCGTACAATTTTTACTTGGCTTTGCATTTATAAAAACCATTCAATGGACAGGAGAACATCATTTTGGCATCATGCGGCATTTGCACCTGGGCCATATTGCCTTTTTTAAACAGCATTACTTTATAAAAGTTATTTTACTATTCACTATCACATTTGTGTTGCTGGACCTTGGTGAATATATTTACCATGTAATCATGCATAAGGTAAAGCGGCTGTGGATGTTTCATATAGTACACCATAGCGATAATGTAGTAGATGTATCAACAACGCTGAGAGAGCACCCGGGAGAAAGTTGTATTCGGCTTTGCTTTACACTGATTTGGGTATTTTTAACAGGGGCATTTTTTTGGGCGCTTTTACTCAGGCAAATTGTACAAACCTTTGCCACCCTATTTGCGCACATGCATTACCGTTTGCCTCAAAAAATAGATTCGATAGTAGGGTTAGTTTTTATAACTCCCAATCTTCATCATGTACATCATCATTTTAAGCAACCCTATACAGATACTAACTACGGCGATGTATTAAGTATTTGGGACCGGCTCTTTGGTACGTTTCAAAAAATGCCCGAAGAAAAATTAATTTATGGTGTAGATACTTATATGAGAAACAATGAAATTGCCAATTTTAAATCGCTCATTAAAATCCCTTTCGGAAAATACAGAAAAGCGAAACACTAATTAAATTCCGTATCGCTTCAAACTGCCTTCTACTCTCTACTCCAAATGATTTATTCATTAAAATTGATGAAAAATCAGGAGTAAAAACTTTGTATTGCCCTTAACCCGTCATCTTCATTATTTTATTTTCATTACAACTGCAAGTGACTCTTTAAAAAAAAGATATCATTTGTAAAGAATATCAAAATAAAACAGCCTGGGATATTTTTATAAAATAATTACCCAGGCTGTTAGCTTTTCAAATAATTTGAATTAATGCTATGTTTTAAAAATTGGCGCCACCATAATTAGCGCAATTTTTATTAATGAGAGTCATTAATAAACTTAGCTACTGTAGCATGTAATTTTTTTAACGCATCGGGAAGCAGGTACACCATGTGCCCCGATTCAAAATACTGGTATTGTATATTTTTTTGCAGCGAAGCGGGCATGGGCAAATGTTTCATCTCATATTTTCCTTCAAAATAAGGGGTTCCCAAATCATAATATCCGCCGGTAAGCAATACTTTCATTGTAGGATTTTGCACCATTGCACTTGCTAAGTCATTCATTACATTTGGAAAACCAATAAAGCCTCTGCGTTGAAAATTCCAGGGCTGTACATTGCCCCTGATTTTATATTGAAGGTCTTTTCCAAATTTTAAATCATTACGCATATAAGTATTGATGCTTGCTGTAAAAGCGGCTCCAATATAAGAATCCATCGGGTCATACTCTGCTGTTTCGCTCAGGGGGTCTATGGCATCGCCGGCAAATCTTGAGTCTAAGCGCCCTGTAATTTGATCTGCATCACCAAGCAATGTTTGTGAAAATTGTGGGCCAATTACCCTTAGGTTTGCTTTCTTAAGATAAGCAACCGAAAGGCCGGTATAGTTATGTAGTTTTTCTGCAATCGCATTGTAAGATGCTTCATCAAGATCTGCACCTTTATTCAATGCCAATGCATAATCTGTCATCGCAAATTGTTCTACTTCTTTAAGAAAAGGTTCAAGTTTTGCAGGCATGGTGGGCAATTTATGATGATAATATGCAGTAGCTGCAAATGATGGGAGTATTAACTCAAATGGCAAATCGGTGCCGGGATTGCCGGGGGTGGTTTCGGTCATGTTGCTGTAAGTAAGCAACTGCGAAAGCAAAATAATTCCATTGAGGCTTACATTCTCACGTTGCAAACTATTGGCAAGTACAGCAGACCTAAAGGTTCCGTAGCTTTCGCCAAAAAGATATTTAGGTGAGCTCCACCTGTTATATTCTGAAATAAACTGTACAATAAAAGAAGTAAATGCTTTACCATCTTCATCTATACCATAGAAATCTTTTGGTTCGCCATCGCCACCCTTATCTTTTGTAATAATTTCGCCAAAGCCTGTACCGGGTGCATCTATAAATACCAAATCGCTTGCATCTAATAAACTGTAATCATTATTTACAGTAGAGTAAGGAGCGCTGGACCTCGACATATCCTGTATATTCACTTTTTGTGGCCCCCAACAGCCCATGTGCAACCATACTGTGCAACTACCGGGGCCTCCATTATAAATGAATGTAACCGGCCTTTGATTTATATTTTCGCCCTCTTTAAAGTAGGCTACATACGACATACTGATAGTAGGAACCCCTTTTGTATTTTTTAATACCAGCGTGCCGGCATCTGCCTGATAGTTAATTCGTTTACCCTCTACCGTTACTGAGCCATGGGTAACTGATTTTTGAGAGTTTTTACTGTCAGGCTTCATGGCGCTCATGGCACTATCCCCATTTGAACCGGGCCTTTGCATATTATTTCTGTCACGCATTTGAGCGTGAGTTGCAGTAAATGCAAATGCTAATCCTGCAACAATTAATTGTTTGGAAAACTTCATATTCATATTTATTTTAAGTGGAGTATAATACAAAATTGCATAGTGCCAAATGTATTCTATTTTATACACTCTTAATTTCCGTTCATCACATTATATTGCCGGTCTTTTAGTCAGGCCTATGCAGCCTCTATTTTAAGTCACAAAAAAAGCCTGAGTTATGTTTACAATCAATCACAAATTTTTATTGCAGCATCCAAAAATCTCGTGGGTATAAGCGAAATAATTTTGTATCTGCTCCCTCTACCGATGTTAAATATGTTTCATAAGCTTTCATTTGTTTTTCGGGGCCAATTACAAAATAGTTTGCACCGGGTACATCCTTTGCTGCAATACCATAGCCAGGCAATATTTTTTCGTAAACCATAGTTTTATAATTGTATATTTTTTGCAACAGGCCGGGTTGGTTACGAAGTTTTAAAATGGCAAGCCGGAAATTTTTAACTAACTCCGGCACTAAGCCGTCTGTTAAGTCGGCAGCCATTGCCTCGCCACGGCTCTCATAATCTGCTGCGGTACGAAAACGCCCCACAGCAAGAGATACCACATAATCAATCATACTGCTATCAATGGGCGATTTTTTTATTTCATCAATTACAAAACGAAGCGTTTGCGGCAACTCTGGCGTACGCTCAGCATAATATAAAAAACGCCCATTCACCGGATCGGTACCTACGCCGGTGCTATAAGATAATCCCGCGCCCGTAGTTTTAGTATATACACTTTGTTTGCCTGCACCGCCATACAATTCGGCAGCCAAAAATTGCAAAAGATTTTCTTCAGAAGTATCTTTATACGTAGCAATGGGTGCAGTATTGATAAATACACCTGTTTGCGAATTGGGATTTATCAACCCAACAAACAATGGCTCTTCATTAGTGTGCATCCTTTCTTTTACTCTCTCACTAATCAATTCGGTAGTATCTACCTGCGGAGAAGTGAGTGCGGCATTACTAAAGCCTGCAAACAAGGCCTGTAGCGGCTTAGCCAATTTTTGTGCAGTGACCTCAGAGCCAATCATAAATACCCTGGAGAGCCGGTTATTTAAAAGGCTGCTACGCAAACTATTTAAATCTTGCAAAGTTTTTTGGGGAGTTTGGGCTAAATCTTTCTGAATACAAATACATAAATATTTCCAATCTCCTGCAAGGGATTCGTCCGGAATATCATGGAGCAATTGCACTAAATCTCCTGCTGCATCTGAAGCAAGTATTTTAGCTCTTTCAGGCATTTTTAAAAATACTGTTACACATTCTTTTTCGTTTTCAGATAATGTTGTATCGCTTGATTTGTCAGTAGTATTCAAAGCTGCCAATAATTTTACCAATCCTTCCCTATCGGTTTTTAAGTTACTTAGCTGGCTTAAAAATTTGCTGATGGCGCTGCTATCGGTAGCAGTAGCGGCATGTTTCAGCATCCACTTTAAGCGAAATATATTGAATGATTGGGTAAGAAAAGAAGAAGTAGTAAGCATCAGCTTATTTTTTTGCAACCTCCAGGCTGTGCCTGGGTCTCTTACCCAGCTTTCTTCTGCCCCATGCATTGTTTGCCTTAGCTGTGATAGATTTTGTTGCACTACATCAAGCAAACGGGGAAGATTTTTTACCTCCCAGTTGGGATGTTGTAGTACATCGCTAATCCATTCAATTCCCCGCTGAGCTTCAGTGGCATTATTACCAGATGCTTTTATTACCAGCTCTACTCTTCCTGCAGCAAAGCCTTTGCTAAAGTAGCCCTGCAAGTCGAGTATTTGCTGCTGTTGCTGCTGGCTCATATCTTCAAACGAAACAGCTTTTCCATTTTTTATGATACCGGTTTGTGTAATTAATTGTGGCAGCAGCGATAAATACAGCAATTTATTTTGTGGCACATTTTTTAAATTAATAGCTATACCTGTAGTAGCCGAAGTCATATTATTGAATTCAGAAAAAACCATTGGAATACCACCCGGTAACTTTGTTTGCTTATAAAGTAGCTGATCATCCATTGTTAATGGCGGATTCTTTATAAAATTTACTTTATGGGCCTGTTCCAGTTTTTCTAATTTAGCTGTATTGCTGTCGTATTCCGCTTTGTATCTAAGGATGGTTTGCTGATCATCAGTAAGATTGTACATTTTTTTTAATCTTGCCATTTCTTCGTTTACCCTCTCCTTTTTTTCTACTTCAGATTTTGCAATTAGCGATGGGTCTGGCTTTGTAACAAATGCATAAGGCACAGTAGTAAGCAAATTCCATTTTGCCAAATACTTTTTCCAAATATTATTACCTGTTGCTATTAGTTTATTAATGGCCTCAAATTGTGGCTTTAATACTACCGATTTTTTAAAGCTATTTATTTTACCCAGCTCTTCCAACTGGTCGTACCAGGCATCGCCGGTATTGCGAAATCCAAATTTTGGCGGACTATTTACAAATTTTGATTCGCCCCTGCTATAACTGGCCAGGTTGTTTATAATTCGTTTATTAAATGCAATTAATTCAGGTGAATGATCTTTCCAGGATGCTATTTTTTTTAATTCATCCATAATAAGTTTCCTTGCTAAGGCAGCTTTTTCTTTGCTCAGGTTTTTTGTACTTACTGCATCAAGATCAAAGTAAATGGGCTCACCATTTTTTGCATCTATATAACTATACACTGATTGAGCATCAAAATCTTCCTGCTTAGTTTTGCTATCTACAAATATTTTATACAAATTAGAAGAGGCATCGCCTGCAAATACTGCCAAAAAATTGGCGGCAAGCAAATCTTCTTCGGGGTCCAAATTAAGGCGGGGAGGATACGCTAAAAAAATAGCGCCCGTCTCCTGGGCATTTTCGGTAGGAAAACCAATTATAGATATATTTCCCTCTTCGGCAGGATGAAATGCGGGCATGATAGCGGGTGCATGAACTACCTGTGGCGATGCAGCATTTAAATCTAATAAAATTTTATCCATACGTTTTAATACATCGTCTAAATGCATACCCGATGGCAATGAGTTGATTGCTCCCATATTGCCGAGATAATAATTATTTTGATGATATTTTAAAATATCGGCAGCATTTAATTCACGTATGCCTGAAGGCAGGCCGCCGGCGTTAAATGATAAAGGATGATTGTTTCCATAAAGTACACGGTTTAAAGAATCATACAAAAGTGAGTATGAATTATTCATACTACTCGACATTTCATTATATACCGCACCTTTTTCTTCCAACCTAAGCGTTTTGTCTGCATTTTGTGTAATACCCCAGTTGCGTACTTCACGGCTTACTTCTTCATTTGTATAATCAGGATAAAGTAATGCATCAAGATATTTTTCAAACAACATATAAAATACTTCTGCTCCGGCGCCAGTATTAAAATTATATACTGTATGTAGCTGAGATGTAAATGCATTAGACTCTGCAAGCGACATGCCTTCCCGAGTATTTAATTCGTGCCCTTTGTTTCCTTTTGTTGTCAGCAAATGCTCCTGAGTATGAGGCTCTCCTTTGTCAGACACCGGAAAAGTATTTACCCAAATAAATGATTGAGGCACCGATTCTATTTGCAAAAGATCTAAAGTAAACCCGGTGGCTTGGTGTATAAAGCGTCCCCCCATTGGTTTATCTGCATCATTAAGATAAAGGGCGGTTACTTTAAAGCCATCTGCTAACTGATTTTTTTGTAAAGAAGAAAAACTTACTGCATTATTTTGTGCGACAGAAGCTGATGTAAATAAAAATAAAAAAATTATCAGCAAAAAAAATTTATTGACCTTCATAAAATTTATTTTAAGTATTCAAAATAGCATACAATTTTTAAATTACCTCTACTCTCTTTAGAGTAGATGCTGATAAAAGGGCAGCTTCAATTATTTTCATCACTTGTAACCCCTCTCTACCTGTAACCGGTGGGGCTGTATGATGCACGATAGCCTGATAGAGCCCATCATACAGTTCCATGTAATTTCCTTTTTCTGATGTCACATACTCTCGTATCGTATCTTCATTACTAAGTACATTTAGCAATCCCTGTTCATGCTCGGGCTCGGTACCCCAATCTACTGAAAGGGGCTTTAGCCCAGCCTTTAATGCATCTTCCTGCACATCTGTACGTGGTTTTAAAAAAGTGCCTCTATCGCCATTAATGATATAAGAAACTGTACTCTCTTTTACGAGCATACTACTTTTGAGCCTTACAGTTACAAATTGATAAAACAATAAAATATCAAAATAATCATTTACCTGCGAGGACGGCCGGGTTACTCTAATGGATGCAAAAACAGATTGTGGCATCCCAAAAAGTAGCAGAGCCTGATCTATCAAATGCGGGCCAAGGTCGTGCAGAAGCCCTGAGCCGGGCAAGGGGCTTTCTTTATGCAACTTTGGGCTTAGCATTGGCCGGTACCGGTCAAAATGAAATTCTGCTTCTATGATATTGCCTAACACTCCCGATTGCACTACCTTTTGAAGGGTTTTAAAATCACTGTCATATCGCCTGTTTTGATATACACACAACTGCTTTCCCATCTTTTCGGCAAGACTGATTAATAGTTCAGCCTCACTAACGGTTACTGTAAACGCTTTTTCTATCAGCATATGCTTACCGGCAAGCAATGCTTTTTTTGCAAAATCAAAATGAGTATTATTCGGAGTATTTACAACTACCAAATCTATGGAGCTATCTGCAAGCATGGTATCATAATCTCTAAAAAGCCTTACAGATGGGTATTGCTCTTGTGCAAGTTTTTTTGTGCGCTCCCATACAGCATATAAGTTAAACCCCGGATGTGCATCAATAAAAGGAGCATGAAACAGCTTGCCACTCATGCCAAAAGAGCAAAGAGCAGTATTAATTGCTTGCATTGACATACAATTTTTTTAAAGATACATCATTCCATGTAGCCATTTTTACTGAAATCCTCCTGATAGTTAGTAGAGATACAAAAAAAAGAGACTGAATTTCTTCAGCCTCTTTGCAGTTTACATAACGATTATCAATTTAAAACAATCTTACTTTTTATTTTCAAAAAATTAAAAATTATATTTCACGCCTAATTGTGCCTGCCATCTCGAATTGATGGGATCTACTGTGTAATATTGCCCATTTATTCCGGTAGGTTTATTAAATGTAAAAGCCGGTTTATATCCTGATGATGGCTTGCCAATGGGTATGATACCTGTAGGATTGGTTGCTGAAATAAGCGCCGGATTGGTATTATTAGGGTCTGCTGCAAAAGTGAGCATATTTACAGTGTAGTTATTTACGTTTGTAACAAAAGTAATGCGGCCCCAATCATTATTGATTAAATTTAGTACATTGAAAATATCAAGGCTTACTTGCAATGTGCGGCTTTTATTTGTTTTGCTAAGTACAAACTCATGCATTAGTTTCAAATCAAGTTCATGATTCCATGGAGTATGTAGCGCATTTCTTTCTGCATAAAGGCCTCTCCTTGTTTTTAAATATTTATCGCCTTCAATAAAATTGTTTAAGTCTGCCCATTGCTGTGCAGCTGTATAAGTGCCTTTATCTACCAGAGTAATATCACCCTGATTTTTGGGAATATAAGGCAAATTAGAATTGGCTGCATTACCAAAAGGCGCTCCGCCAGAAGCATACACTACCGAATAAGGATTACCGGATTGGCCGGAATAAAAGAAGCTAAGTGAAGTGGTATTTCTTTCATTCCATACAAAACTACCACCCATATTTGCAACAATCCTGTTTCTTAAATCAAAGTTAGAGTATGCCAATGCCGGGCTGCTGGGAGTAATGGCCGGATTAACTTCATAATTTGATTGAAATGAATTTCGGATACCATTACTATTATCTTTACTTACACCATAAGTATAAGCTGCACTCCAGTTAATATTTAGTGCATGGTTACCAACTTTGATGTTGTTTTTTGTTTTAGATAATTGTGCTGTAATATTATAACGGTAACCTTCTTTTGTATTAGTTAAAAGGTAAACATTTGAATAGGGGTTGTATAATTTTCCGCCAACATATACTGGTGATTGTGTAGGGCCAGTAGAAAAATATTGTACACTGTCTTTAATATTTATCTGCTGAAATTTTACATCATACAATGTTTTAGTGTACAAGGCATCTAAGGTAAGTTTATAGCCATTGCCAAATTTAAAGTCAACAGCAATATTTGAACGCCAGATAGTGGGTAATTTAAAATTATTATCCATAATATCTACTTCTCTTGTGCTGCTTGCCCCTACACCTCCATACTTAGTTACAGTGTCTTTTAGCGTAAGGGGGTTAATCACTAATGGTACTGAACCGGTTGGTTTATAATCAATATTTCCATAGGTAGTACCATTTAGAGTATAAGCATACCCCAACCATGCAAATGGAATGCGGCCTACAAATATTCCTGAGCCTCCTCTGAGTACTACAGATTTATTGCCGCTAATATCCCAGTTAAAGCCAATACGGGGTGAGAAGGTAGCTTTACCAAGCCATTTATTACTTAATTGAGCAAAGGGTGTGTTGGTATAAGTAGGTGTAGCAGAAGTATAACTTACTACTGAATGTAAGGAAGGATCTGTTACAGGTTGATCAGCAACGGCCGAGTAATCAATTCTAATACCCGGAGTAATTTTAAGATTTCTTGAAGCAGTTATTTCATCTTGAGCATAAGCGCTTAGCAAAGCTACCTTAAATGGGTTTGGAGGGTTGTTGTAAATAACATTTCTGTCATTGGGTAGTTTTGGATCGGTGGTAAATGCACCACGAATCCGGCTGGGTTTATCTGCTAAAAAATTATTGATGCTTGAATATTCCCATCTGCCATTCCACGAATTTATAAAACCATACGTGAGATTATATAATTCATTGTGGGTTCCAAATGTAAATTTGTTGATTCCTTTTGATAGTGTAACATTATCACTTAATTCAATTGTTTGTTGTTTCATATTGTAAATAGAAGCCTCTCTCCAGGTGCCGGCCCATATTGATCCACTACCAATATCCATAAAGGGTGATAGCACTCCCGGAAAATTTCTGTATTCATGCACATTAATATAACTAACATTAAATTGGTTGCTCAGTTGATCAGAAATTTTTGATTTCAACTCTGCTACCAGGTTTAAGTTTTTGGTGTGCTGAGTAAAGTCGGTAGATGAAAACTGAAAGTTAGTGGTAGTTCTTTCTAAATTATTACCAACTCCATTTGTATAAATTGCTCTTAAGGTAAGGTTGTTTTTAGGGTTAATATTAAAATCTAACCTTGCAAATAGTTTATCACTATTTGTAAATATTTTATAAGTATCGTAGGTGCCCACATCATAACCATACTTATTTTTCAATTGAGTTTGAATGGCCTGAGCATCAGCAATACTCATAGCAGCACCCGGGTCGCCGGCATTGTATGATGTAGGCTCCTGCCTGCGGGTTTGTTCATAATTTACAATAAAGAAAGCTTTATTTTGCTTGATTGGGCCGCTTAATGTTGCACCTAATTGATAGTCATAAAAATCAGAACCAATTTTTGTTTTAAGTCCATCTACACTTTTTCCCACCAAAGCCTGATTACGCCCATAGCCATAAATTGATCCATGAAAATCATTTGACCCACTCTTTGTAACTGCATTTACACTACCGCCGGTAAAATTTCCAAGCTTTACATCATAAGGGGCTAACTGTACCTGCACTTCCTGAATTACATCAAGGCTATATGGATTTGTGCGTGTACCTGCGCCCGCAGCTCCCGACTGGCCTCCCCCACTTTGTCCACCAAATGAATTACTAAAGCCTATAGCATCATTATTAATTGCTCCATCTACTGTAAGATTGTTGTATCTAAAATTACTTCCGGCAAATGAGTTATTATTTGACTGTGGCGTTAGCCGGGTAAAATCACCCAGGCTACGCCCAAGTGTGGGTAATGTATTTAACTGAGCTCTTCCTACATTAAAACTACCGGTAGCTTTTCTGCTACCAGCTACTACTACTTCTTTTAGATTTTGAGAATTTACATCCATCATTATATTCAGATCAGCATTATTGCCTAAAGCAAGCATTTGATTGCTTAATGTTTGAGTTTTAAATCCTGCAAAAGAAATAGTTACTGTATATGGCCCGCCGGGTTTCAAATTAGGGATTACATAATACCCTTTTCCATTTGACTGGCTGGAAATTACACTACCGGTTGGCACATGTTTTACTATAATTGTGGCTCCCGGCAATGGGGCTCCTTTATCTGTTGTAATTTGCCCATTGAGTGATGAGGTAGTTTCCTGTGCATACCCAAAAAATGCAAATGATAAAAAAATAATTGTGCTTAGTAATTTGTAGATTGATTTCATCTCGTTTTTTTTGCTACTTAAATAATGCTTTAATTTTTTTCAATTAATATTTTGCAAAGCACTTATTTCCATGTTACCAAAATGTAACCTAAAGGTTACGGGATTGTTACTATTAATTTTAATCCACTCCATGCATTATAAAAAGTGCTGATTTTTTTTACTAAGTTTTTAGCTATTTCTTCATTTTGCATAGCGCTAATTATTCCCAATTTTTTTCATGTATTTAGGTTTGCCAGTTGCATCATTTTTAAAAAAAAATCATTAAGTAGAACTTATTTTTAACCAAAAGCACCTGGCATTGTATTTTGAAGTAATAACCACAAAAAAATCATTTGCTCCTTGCCAATAATTAATGTTAGCATATTGCAAGAGATATTTTTTATTCACATTTAGGATGGTTATACTTATACAATTGTTAATAAATGTTAAACAGGTAAAATTTACCTAAAGTGGGTATAGGTAGCATCAAAAGTTCTTGTATTTTTGTTACGGTTTTTCATAGGATATTGGATTTTAAAACGGGGCTGAATTTCTATTCTGGCCCTTTTTTTATTTTACCCCTTTCCTCCTCCTTTTAATGGCTTGCTTTTTGAACAGTATCATGATAGCTACTATTCATCACTATTAAATATATATTGTATGAAAAAAGTAATAATTGCTATTGACTATAACCCCGATTCAGAAAAAGTGGCAAAAACCGGTTTTACTATTGCAAAAGCATTACAAGCATCTGTATTATTGGTGCATGTAATTGCAGAAGCATCCTATTATGCTATGTCATACTCTCCCATTATGGGTTTTGAGGGTTTTATTTCAGAAAACTCTTTATTATTAGGAGAAGAAATAAAAAAAGAAGCCAATAATTTTTTAAAGTCAACTGCAAAATTTTTGGGTGATGAAACCATACAAACTGCAGTACTTGAAGGCAAAACAACAGAAGCCATACTGGAATATGCAAAAAAAGAAAATGCAGACCTGATGGTAATCGGCTCTCACAGCCATAGCGGGCTTTATAAATTATTTATCAGCGCTACTGCTACTTCTTTTTTAAAACATTGTACCATCCCCTTATTAATTATACCAACCAATGAGGCTTAGCATTAGCAATACTTAATCTCCCCACATTACAAGTCTTGTATTTTTTGTGTCCTTTAGATACAATATATTATCTTAGTGCACATTATTAATGCAAATTATAAAATGTAATCATTGCAGATAAACATGGATGAGCCGATTTTAAAAGTACAAAACCTTGATATTTTTTATAAATCTTTTCAGGCTGTAAAACAAGTTTCTTTTTTTGTAAATGCCGGTGAAATTTTTGGGCTGCTTGGCCCAAATGGTGCAGGTAAAACTAGTACACTGAGCGCTATTGAAGGCTTGCTTAAACCACAAAATGGTGAGATATATGTAGCAGGATACAACAGGAAGCAACATCCTTTACTTGCCAGTGCCAATATTGGGGTACAATTACAGGCCACCAGTTTTCAACCGGAGCTTTCTGTGAGCGAAATCATTGAGCTATACGCAGGCATTTATGGGGTAGATATGCCTAAAGAAAAATTAAAAGAAATTTTAATTAATATAAAATTAGAAGATGCGGCCTCCAAACATTTTGGGCAGTTATCCGGTGGGCAACAGCAGAGAGTATCATTGGTAATTGCAATGATACATAACCCGCCACTGGTATTGCTTGATGAGCCTACCATGGGGCTCGACCCACAATCACGCCGGCAGCTTTGGGAGCGTATAGAATCAATGCGAAACAATGGTCACGCTATTGTACTCACCACTCATTCTATGGAAGAAGCAGAGGCCGTATGCGACCGTATTGCTATAATAGACCATGGTAACATTATTGCTATTGATACTCCACAGGCTTTAATAGACAAACACCAAAATGATGCCGGCGTAATAGCCGCTTCCAGAAAAGGCAAAATAACCCTTGAAGATGTTTTTATAGGACTAACGGGAAAGGATATACGCCCATAATTTCTACAACAATGCATACAAACATACCATCAGGCAAACAGGTACTTACCACTTTATTAAAAGCAGATTTTATTACCCAATGGCGAAACCGCCGTTCGGTAGTGCTGGTATTATTAGTGCCGGTAATTATCTTAATATCGTGGAAAGGGCTCATAAAAAATTTTGGTGGCGCTTTTGTAATTGCAAACTGCATTACTATTGGCCTTACTGCTATAGGATTAATGGGGTATTCTAACTCCATTGCACGAGACAGGGACAAAGGGATATTTCAACGCCTTAGGGTAGCTCCTGTGCCCTCCTGGTCTATTATGGTGAGCCGCTTGCTGGTGCAGCTTGCTATGATATTATTATTAACAACGGCCATTTATATCGCCGGTCATTATTTTGATAATATTACGCTCACTCCTGTCTCTTACCTGCTGGGATATTTTGTTTCAATAGTAGGCGGCGCTCTTTATTTGGGCCTAGGCCAGGCAATAGTAGGCCGCATTAATAATGCAGAAACGGTAAACTCCACTTGCAGGCTGGTATATTTTATTTTTATTATGGTAGGGATGTTTGGAGATTTAGGCATGCTTGGCAATACTATTGACCAATTGGTAAAATGGTCGCCTTACGGCGCTGTTAAACATATTATTGCAGATGCTATTGAGCCGGGCAACTGGTCAATGGTAACCAATACTTACCTCATGGTTACTATTGGATACGCCATCATTTTTTCTTACCTGGGCATCAAATGGTTTAAATGGAACAGCAATAAATAATCGCATTTTTATTAATCTCCATCAGCTCAAATTAATCCAATAAATTTGTTGCCTTAACTAACTATTTTTTATGAGCAGGTTAAAACTTTTTATGGCTATTCTTGGCTGCAAGCCCATTGGGAGGCATACTGAGCAACATGACATTTTTTTTGGCATAGCTTCGCAAATAAGTGAATTGGTACCTGCTATGTATGAATACTGGCCCGAAGCAGATAAAAAAATTCATATAGATGCCTGGCGTGAAGTATCACAGGTAGATGGTTTTGATATTATGATATTGCCTGCAACAGAAAAAGAAAATGGCCTTTCGCCAAAATTATTTTTTATTAACCTGGGCGGGTATAAACCCGGCGAGTTTGAAGAGTTTCATTATAAACTGCTGCTGGTTGCTAACCATAAAGGTGAAGCTATTGCAAAAGCAAAAAATACCGCTTTTTATAAGCACACCGGTTTTGAGGGCGCAGTATCGCATGTAGATGATAAATACGGAGTAGATGTGGATGATTTTTTTGAGATACAGGATATTTTATCTGAAGAAATAAAAAACCGGTTTTGTATTCAACTGGAAAAAGCAAAGATTATAAAAGAAGACAGTTTACACATTGGATATTTTCCACTCTCTAAAATATCATAATTTTTTTTACAAATTATTTAAATGTAATGTTACTACAATTAGCCCCATATTTTGGTTACCTGGCATCTTTATTTTTAATTATATCATTAATAGTAAACAATGGTTTGCAATTTAGATGGTACAATACCTTTGGCTGCCTTGTATTTGTATTATATGCCATTATTATTAAAGCATTTCCCGTATTGCTTACCAATAGCATTTTGCTCTGCATTAATATTTACTATTTATATAAAATTTATAGTAAAACAGAATTATTTGATTTACTTGAATTAAATGGTGATGAAAAGCTGGTTCAAAAATTCTTATCTTTTTACGAGAGTGATATACAATCTTATTTTCCCGGATTTGACAAAAATAAAATACCTGGCAATCTAAACTTTGTAGTAATGAGAGATTTGGCAATAGCCAATATTTTTTGTGCTGTGTTACCGGGCAATGGTGATGCAAATGTGATTATTAATTATACAGTAGAAAAATACAGGGATTATAAAGTTGGCACTTTTATTTTTGAAAAAGAAAGAGCATTTCTTTTATCAAAAGGAATAAAACGGGTAGTATATAATGAAGCAATAAATAATAAACATGCTGCTTTTTTAAAGGTTATGGGCTTTACAAAAACACCCGATGGTGAGTTTATTAAAACCATTTAACTACCATTAGCCATCCTGATTCTTTAAAGTTTACATTGATATCTATAACATTAGTTTTGGCGGGATATTATTAGTCTCCTATATAAAATTTGCCTACATTTTATAGAATACTCAAAAAAAAGAGGCTGCCTCATATTTTAAAGACAGCCTCTTATAGCAATAATCTTCTAATTTATTTTTTATTCATCCGGCACCACAAAAGTGATTGGCTGGCGACGATAAGCATTTACATTTCTACCATTCTGCAAAGCAGGTTTCCATTTTGGCCCTTTCTTAATGCTCTTAGCAGCTTCTTCTTCCATACCATAGCCAAATTTTGTTTCGGGTGTTACATCGCTAATTGACCCGTCTTTACTTACAATAAAGCGAATAATAACGGTGTACGATCCCGGAGGGGCACCATTGTCAATTGGTGTATTGGCATTTAAGTTTTTTCTAAGGTAATTCCCCCAGGCTACCTGTCCGCCCGGAAATTCAGCTTCATTTTCTACTTTAGTGAAAATTTTGTTTTCATCATCTGTTTTAGGAGCTTCTACTACCTGAGTACCTTTATCTTCTACCGGCGCTTGTACTATTTGAGTTTTGTTATCACTTTCAACTGTCTTAGTACTAATCACCTGATCGTCTTTTACCTCCTGAATTTTTTCTTCAGGTTTTACTTCCTCATCTTTTACAATTTTAGGAGGGGTAAATTTTACCTGATTTACTTCTGGTGGTGGTGGTGGAGCAGGTGGTGGCGGTGGCGGTGGTGGTGGCGGTGGCGGCGGTTCATTGTTTTTTACCTGGGCCAATTCTACATCCTGAGTATCAAGTTTATCCTTGCTACTGTGTTTGCTAATATAACTGCTCAGTAAGCTACCGCCAATTATCAGAAGCAAGATGGAGCCGGTAAGAATCATGGCCTTTTTCAACCGGGCATTATAAGTTTTACGCAACTCATAAGCCCCGTACGATTTATTTTTGCCTTCAAAAATAATATCCAGTATGTCGGCGTTTAAAATTTTATTTGGTTCCATGTATAATCTCTTTGTTATTTAGATTCAAAATATTTACAATTCCACAAACTACTTGATACCATTTGCCTGCTCTGTTTGTTCTATCATTTTTGCTTCAGCTTCCGGCAAATCTACCTCAGCATAATGCCCAGGTGGTACATCACATATTGTCATTTCATCCAGAATGTCAATTGCATTTTTAAAAGTACTTTGCTTGTCTGATTTAATGATGTACATGAGGTCGCCCAGTGGAGTTGCTTTCTTTTTTTCTACTATCAAATTCCGGATTTCTTTAAAAGTTGTGCTTTTAAATTGCTCACTAAGCTTAGTGGGGTCCAACTGTCCGTAATAATAATATACCTGATTAGATTTTCCCAAAAGAATAGTCATCGCACCAGAGTTTTTGACCTTAGTTTGATTAGTAGTATCTTTTTTAGGCTCATTCATATTCATGGCTGTTGATTGGCTCATTGTAGTTGTAAATACAAAGAACGTTATCAGCAGAAAGCCCAAATCCACCATGGGGGTAAGATCCACACGTGTAGATTGTTTTTTTGACTTTTTGACGCCGGGCCCTTTTTTATGACCACCTCCCGACGAGGTATCCATTTCTGCCATGTCAATATTTTTTTAAATTAATAAATTATTTGTTTGCAGCTTTTGCGCTATTGGCTAACTCAGAGCCTGGTGGTACTGCTTCACCGTTGGTAACTATTCTAAACTTATAAATATCATTTTTTGTAAAAGCATCTTTTATGCTTTTAAAAACAGGATATAAGGCATCGTTATCTCCTTTTATCAGTATCATTTTTTCCAAATCTGACTGATTGCCGCCTGCATATACATTAGAAATACTGCGCATCCAGTCAACCATTTGGTTGTTGGTACTATCACTAATAGGTATGCCGGGCAATTTATCAGGTGGTATTGGAGCCGCTGAAAGCGAACTTTTAATCTGGTTAAAAGGTAAACCTATAAATTCAGATTTGCCCCATTTAGCCATTTCTGCAGCAGATAAACCAAGTCCCTTTGTTAAATTGATATTTGCAAGAACTTCAGGTTTTTTTGTTTCATCGCCCAACATTAAAAATGCTCTGCCATCTTTGGTAAGTGTGATGATGATTGATTTATCAGGCACTGCTTTAGATGATACAGAAGAAGGAGTTTGAACAGCGAGTACCTCCGGGGGCTTTTGTTTTGTTGCCAATATAAAAAACGACAACAAAAGAAAAGCCACATCACACATTGCTGTCATATCAATGTTGGTACTTTTTCGTGGTATTTTAACTTTTGGCATTCTTCTTAATTTTTTAAAATATGATTACTTTAAGATGCTAAACTTTGCTTTTTTCATACAATTATTTGTACAAAGAAGCAAAAGATTGTGTTAAAGTAAACCCAGATTCATCAATACCGTAAGTGATGCCGTCAATTTTAGTAGTGAATATGTTATAGAAAACAATTGCACAGGCAGATGTACCAATACCAAGGGCTGTATTATACAAGGCTTCGGAGATACCTACAGAAAGCTGAGCTGCAGCGCCGCTTCCACCACTGTCTGCACCAAGGTTAGAGAAGGCACGTATCATACCCAACACCGTTCCCAACAGCCCTAATAATGTGGCAATAGAGGCAATGGTAGAAAGGAATACCAGGTTTTTCTCCAGCATTGGCAATTCCAAAGAAGTAGCTTCTTCCACTTCTTTTTGGATAGCCATTACTTTTTGCTCAGTACTAAGCTCAGCATTGCTGATCATATCTTTATAGCGATGCAATCCGGCTTTCATTACATTACCAACTGAGCCTTTTTGTTTATCGCATTCTGCAAGGGCTGCATCTACATTTTTATTTGCAAGATGATATTGCACTTTACGAATAAAATCTGCATTGCTGGCAGTACCTGTGGCTTTGCTTACAGTTAAAAATCTTTCAATAACAAATGTGATCATTGTTAAAAAAGTACCTATTAGGATTGGTACAATAATACCACCGAGGTACATTTTACTCAAAGCTGTATGAGGTCCTTCCCTGTCAGGCCAAAAACCTCCGGCAGTACCGTGGTCAAAGTTGGAAGGGTTACCCAAACCAAACCTCCAAATAATATAACCAATGATTAAACACACTACCGGAGCAATTAAGGAAATAGCATTGCTTGATTTTTTTGCCTGAACCGATGTTACCGGTTTTACTGTTGCAGTTGGTTTTGTCTCTGCCATAAAAGTCAAATTTTAGAAAGTGAAGATTTTAATTACTTTTTTTGTTTTTAATTTTGATAATACAATTCTAAGAAAAAATTTAAAATATACAATATCATTTTTTATAGGGTATAGAAATCGGAAACCACAAGTTAATAAAATAAATGAAAGTATTGCGTTACGCTAAAATTATTTTTTATTTTTTAAAAAAACGCTGAATTATTAAATTTTTCAAACTTTTTAATTGTTAATGATTTATTATTACTCATACCTGAGAGCTACTATCGGGTCGAGTTTTGAGGCTTTGTAAGCCGGGTATAAGCCCGATACCAACCCAACTAATGTACAAACAAATATGGCAGATATTACCCATCCCCAGGGTACTACAAAGCCGGTATGAAGCAATATTGCTACCAGGTTGCCCAATAATATACCTGCCAATATACCTGCTACTGCACCCATCAGGCTTATTAAAATTGATTCAAATAAAAATTGGGATCTTATATCTTTTTTAGTGCCGCCTAAAGCCTTGGTGAGCCCAATTTCTTTTGTACGCTCATTTACCGCTACCAGCATTATATTCATTAGCCCTATGGCGGCACCTATAAGTGTAATAAAAGCAATGCCGATGGTGCCTTTTTCTAAAAAACCGAGATTGGTTAATAATGATTCAGCAATGCTATCGCTTTTATCAATATAAAAATTATCATCATCTTTTACTTCCAGTTTTCGTATAGGCCTAAATATACCAATAGCCTCGCCGGTTGCTCCATTCATCAGCTTCATATCAGATACCATTACGGCAAGGTTGTATGATGCAGATTGTAATGAGTAAAGGCGGCGTAAATTATTGTATGACGTTATGACTACTTTACTGGTATTAAAAAAAGCGCTGGAGCCTTTATCTTCCAGTACAGCTATTACCCTGTATGGCAGGTGATCTACATTTACAATTGCATCTACTGCCTTAGCCACATTATCCGGAAACAACCTGCTGGCCACTCCATTGCCCAAAATACATACATTGCTGCCGGACTGTATTTCTGTGTTGGTAAAATTTCTTCCGTATGCAATTTTATACCCGTTTAATTCCAGATAATTTTCATCTCCCCCATAAATATTTATCTCAGGGTTAGTCTTTTTAGTGTTGGTATTTACAACCACACCCCCTGGCCCACGCAAAGCAATACCTACAATGGCTCCCGGAAAATTATAACGCTCCTTAAAAAGCCTGGCTTCATCGTAACTAATGGGAATTCCATTATTTGATTTTTTTTGTTTTAATGCAGATTTACTTGATTTGGTGGTACGGTTGTCCCTGTCGCCACCAAAGTTTACATTCCTGTCTTTGTAACGGATACTAAATGCATTGGCTCCCATGGTAGAAAAGCTACTGGTAAGGCTATTGGAAGCAGCTTTGATGGCAGTAATAATTAATATCAATGCAAAAATTCCTAAAGCCATTATAATAACGGTAATGGCTGTACGCAATTTATTGCTCCGTACATTTTTCCATGATAATGAAAAAGAATCTTTATAAGTCATTTATTAAAATATGCCTAAAGATAATACCATTGCATATAAAGGAGAGTAAATTTTTATAAACCGGGATGATAGCTTTACAAGTGGTACACCCATCCTATCAACAGCTCGGGGTAGGCGCCCAATATAATGATGATTACAGCAGTAATTACCAGCATTACTTTATAAAATGAAGATACATTTTCTGCTTCAATGGCAACGCCCTGCGGCTGTTTAAAATAAATAGCCTGTATAACTTTAAAATAATAATAGGCGCTTACAGCTGCAAATAATACCGCTACAATTACTATCCAAAAATTACTACCGTTTTGTACTGCAGCCATTAGCATATAAAACTTTGCCTGAAAACCAGCAGTAAGTGGGATACCGGTGAGCGATAATAAAAATAAAGTGGCGGTAAGAGCCAATACAGGCTGGGTTTTGCCAAGCCCGTTAAACCCTTCAATGGTTTTATCATTCATCCTTACCAGGATAGCAAAAAAACCAATGGTGGCTAAGCTATATGCCGCTGCATAAAGTATCAGGCCTTCTTTTGCCTTATCATTTAAGGCAAATATTGCCAGCAACATAAAGCCTGCCTGGGCAATACTGGAATAGGCCATCATTCTTTTTACACTCTGCTGAAATACGGCTGTAATATTGCCAATAACAAAAGTGGCAATTGTGATAACAATAATTAGTTTTTGCCACTGAACATTTACCAGGCCAAATGAATATTGAAAGAGCCTGATAAAAGCAATAAACCCAGCTACTTTTACAATCGTCATCATAAAAGATGAAAATACCGTAGGAGAACCATCATATACATCGGGCGCCCAAAAATGAAATGGGGCAGCAGATACTTTAAAGGAAAGGGCAATCATTAAAAAAACAAGTCCAAAGGTTACCATTACCGGCATGGGCCCTACTCCTATCTGCAATTGATTGATATAAAAAGACGCATTAGAATTGCCTCCATATATAAATGCAATACCCATCAGTAAAATACCTGTAGAAAAAGCCCCCATTAAAAAATACTTGAGAGAAGCTTCATTGCTTTTTAAATTTCGTTTATCGCTTCCCGTTAGTATGTACAATGGTATGGACATAATTTCAATACCTATAAATAATAAAAGCAGCGTTTGGTAAGTAGCCGAAAGCGCTACGCCACACAATACAAAAAAGATAAGTGCAAAATACTCTCCCACATGCTCCCCCACTTTTTCAATATCACTGCCATTAAGTAAAAAATAAAAAAGAGTGCAGCCAAATATTACCTCCAAAAATGTGAGATTAAAACCAGTAGTACTCAGCATATTCATGGTATCGTAATTATACAATGGCATACCGGTATATAGCTCTGCCCCATTTACTATACACAGTAATACTATACCTGCTATCGCAAGATATTTGGGTGTACTTTTACTTTTAATAAATACACCCGAAAACATCATCACAATGCCCCAAACTGCTGAAAATAAAATTGCATTCATAATGTTACTCTAAAATATTTTATACGGCCGTTCTTACACTACCTTAATGTTGTTACATACTTTACCAATCCCTGTGCTGCTTCTTTTGTAAGCTCTATCATTGGTTGTGGATAGATGCCTACCATAAAAATAAGCACTACAATTACAGACAATATTATTATTTCATTGGTAGAAATATCGCTCATGTTTTGAGTAAGTGTGCTGGTATTTCCATAAAACACTTTTTGGAGCATATTAAGCATATACACAGCAGCAAGAATAATACTGATGATGGCCGCAAAACTATACCATGCATTAAATTTAAAAATACCTCCAAACATCATAAACTCACCCACAAAAGCATTGGTAAGTGGCAATGCAATATTTGCCAATGCAATTATGACGGTAAAAATTGTAAGTGCAGGCGCTTTTTGAGCTACTCCACCCAATTGAGAAATACTTTTTGACCCGGTTTTTCTTTCGAGCAAATCAAAAATGATCCAAAGGCCAATAATATTAATACCATGATTAAACATCTGTATCAATGCTCCCTGTACACTTAAAGTATTCATTGCAAAAATGGCTGCACACATTACGCCAATATGCGCAATGGAAGAGTAGGCCAGCATTTTCTTTAAATTATCCTGCACTATGGCAATACAACTTGCATATAATATTCCGATAATACATAGCAACATTACTATATGGCTAAAGTGAACTGTAGCTAATGGAAATAATGGTATCAGCCAGCGGATTACAGCAAAAAGCCCCATCTTCACCATTAGGCCGCTAAGTACCATTGTAACAGAAGAGGGCGATTGGTCGTAAGTATCGGGTTGCCAGGTATGAAATGGAAAAACAGGCATCTTGATGGCAAAGGCTACAAAAAACAGCCAGAACAACCAGTTTTGTTGAGAAGCTTTTAAAGAGGTATTAAAAAAGGAAGCAAATGCAAAAGAGTGTTGTGAATAAGTGCCATCATCAAAAGTACGGCCAGTAGTATGCAGGTACACATAAATGATACCGGTAAGCATTAATAATGAACCGGTAAATGTGTACACAAAAAATTTAAAGGTTGTTTTGATGCGTTTTTCTCCACCCCATATACTGCATAAAAAATAAACGGGTATAATGGCCAGCTCCCAAAAGAAGTAGAAAAGTAATGCATCCATTGAGCAGAATACCCCCATTATGCCACTTTGGGTAAGCAACATCAGCCCAAAAAATGAAGCAGGGTTCTTAATTTTATTTTGGTAACCTGCTATAAAAATAATTGGAAATGCAATAGCCGTAAGCAAGGTAAGAATACGGCTTGTACCATCTAAGCCTACATAAAATGTGGCTCCAATGTATTTCATCCAGTAATAACTTACATTATTATAGGTTGCAAATTTATCTTCGGTATATAGCAAACTATAAATAGAAATTGCAAAAGTGAGTATGGAAGCAAAAATTGCTACGTTTTTTGCCGCATTACCCTTGCGAAGAAAAAAACAAAGTACCCCTGCCAACAATGGCAACCATATAAGCAATTCGGGAAAAGTAAAATAAGTACCCAGCATCTAAATATTTTTTTACAGGAATAATTGAATAATAAATAAAACAAGCATACCAATTACCATTAGCAATACATAAGCTCCTACCTTACCGCTTTGTACCCATCGCAACTGCCTGCTACCATAATTAACAGCTTTACCTACGCCATTTACTATACCATCTATTCCTTTACGCTCCATTATGTTGTCAAAAAAAACTGATAATGATTTTAATGGTTTTACAATGATTGCATCATACAATTCATCTACATACCACTTATTTTCAAGCAACTTACCAATACCAGTAGACGAAGTTTCGGTTTTTTGATAATTGCTGAATTTTTTCCAGGCATAAGCAATACCTATAAGTGCAAGCAATACAGAAGTACCCATTAAAATATATTCAGTATTGTGGCTTAGTTCATTTTGTAAATGATGAGATTCTGTATAGGCAGTAGTTTGAGCAAATACCGGTGCCAAAAATTCGCCCAACTTATGCCCGCCATGCCAAAATACTTCGGGAATACCAACCCATCCGCCTACTATAGCAAGTATGGCCAGCACTATCAAAGGGAATGTAATGGCAGCAGGGCTTTCGTGCAGGTGATGTTCCTGCTCATGTGTGCCTCTGAATTTTCCCAAAAATGTCATAGCATACAACCGAAACATGTAAAATGCAGTAAGGGCAGCCGTAAGGGCGCCAATAGCCCAATACAATGGATTTTTTGCAAATGCGGCTGCTAATATTTCATCTTTTGAAAAGAAGCCGGAAAAAGGAGGGATACCCGAAATGGCAATACAGGCAATTAAAAAAGTAAGATGGGTAATGCTCATGTATTTTTTTAAACCGCCCATATTTCGCATATCCTGCTCTCCACCCATGGCATGTATTACACTGCCGGCGCCAAGAAAAAGTAATGCTTTAAAAAATGCATGTGTCATCACATGAAATACAGCTCCCGTATATGCACCTACGCCAAGGCCCAAAAACATGTAACCCAACTGGCTTACGGTAGAGTAGGCAAGTACTTTTTTAATATCATTTTGTTTTAAAGCAATAGTGGCAGCAAGCACTGCTGTAGCCAGGCCTATCACTCCCACTACACACTGTGTAACCGGAGCCATGGTATATAAAATATTGCTACGGGCTATCATATAAATACCGGCAGTAACCATGGTAGCAGCATGTATTAATGCACTCACAGGTGTAGGGCCGGCCATGGCATCGGGCAACCAGGTGTACAATGGTATTTGAGCGCTCTTGCCGGTGGCTCCTACAAATAGTAAAAGAGTGATACCGGTAATATCTGTTATGGATAGTTTTGAAATATTTTCGGCGGAAAAAACTTCGTTGTAATTAATAGTACCAATTTTTGCAAGCAACCAAAATAATGCAAGTAAAAAAGCAAGATCACCTATACGGTTCATCACAAAGGCTTTTTTAGCAGCATTGGTATAGTCGTTATTTTTATACCAATAGCCAATTAGCAGGTAAGAACAAAGCCCTACCCCTTCCCAACCTATAAACATGATCAGGTAATTGCCGCCCATTACCAGCAGCAGCATGGAAAATACAAAGAGGTTGAGGTATGAAAAATATTTTGCAAAATCTTTGGATGGCTCATCATGCATATAAGAAGTAGAATATACATGAATTAAAAAACCAATGCCTGTAATAATAAGTAAGAATAAAGAAGAAAGCTGATCAAGTTTAAAATCGAATCCTACTTTTAAATCTGCTATATTAATAAAATTAAAATAATGGGCATCATAAATATTGCCGCTCTTTACTGAGAAAAACACATACACACTCAATAAAAAAGAAAGGAGAATAGAAGTACAACCTATGGTACCTGCTATTTTTTTAGAAACAATATTTCGCCCTAAACCATTAATCATAAAACCTATTAATGGTATCAGCGGAATCCAATAAGCAATATCCTGTAATACATTATTCATATCAGTCAGATGTCAAAATACAAAAGCAGTTCCTGCTCCTGTTTTTGGTTTTAGTTTTTAAGCCTGTTTAAAAAATTCACATCTATTGAGTGTGTATTGCGATACATCATTACAATTATTGCAAGCCCTACACTCACTTCTGCCGCTGCAACAATCATGATAAAGAATACAAAAATTTGTGCATCACTTGCAAATGTAAGAGAAGCTTTAGCTGCTGTACTTGCAGAGTGCATTTTTGAAAAAGCCACCAGTAACAGGTTTACTGCATTCAACATCAGCTCCACACACATAAAAACGATGATGGCATTTCTTCGAACCAACACACCTATAATACCGATGGTAAATAAGGTAAGTGATAAAATGATATATGATGTAATTCCCATAAATTATAATTTAGCATAAATGCCAATGCCCAGGGTATTAGAAGCCGGAGCAATTGAAAAAATATCTTTAATCTTATCTTTTACTTTTTCTTTTACGATACCATTAAAAATATCTACCGCTTTGTAAGAGGCTCCTTTGGTTAAAAATTTTACTGCAAGGCCAGATACAATGCTGCTGATGCCACCTGTTAATGCTCCCTGGTAATCTTTTTTACTTGCTGCTTTATCTGCGGCTCTTACTACGGCATATACTGACACTGCTGCTCCCACATAAGAAGCTACTTTATAAATGGTACGGCCTGTTTTAAATGTATTAAAAAGCCTGGTAGCCTGATCATTTTTTTTAAGCCCAATGATTTCTGCCACTTTAAATATTTTATCAATGGGCTGATTGGCTAAAGAAAATTTTGGTGCAAATCCTTTTTTTACATTCATTATTTTGCCAAAAATATTTCCAGTGGTTAGTTCATTTAAATCAATTTGTGCCGAAGCATGAAGGCAGCCAAGGCTAACAATTAAACTTAAAAAAATAATCTTTCTCATTTTATTTTTTTTATGAATGAATTAATCTCTTTTACCAATAATTACAGCGCCTATCATAGCGCTTAAAAACAATACACTGCTTATTTCAAAAGGAAGTACATAATTTTCAAATAATGTTTTGCCCAATTTATTGATAAGCCCAGCATCCCCAATTTTTAGCATTACAGGCTGCTGCAAATTAGTTGTCATTACTGCTGATAATAAAACCAGCAATAAAGAGCCGCCTGAAATAATACCGATTAAATGTAGCCTGTAATTTTTTGCAGGTTCTGTTTCTGCATTGAGGTTCATCAGCATTACTACAAATAAAAATAAAACCATGATAGCGCCTGCGTACACAATAATATTAACTACAGCAAGGAACTGTGCATTTAACAAAACGTAATGCCCCGAGATGGAGAAAAATACTACGATAAGCCAAAGGATACTGTTGACCGGTTTTTTACTCAGCAGCATCATGATGGCGCTGCCTACTGCCACTACAGATAATAAAATAAATAAAAGGGTTGAAAGGTTCATTCTCTATGATTAATCAATTAGCTGTTTTATTGCCTGCCCTGTTTCCCAGCGCTTTTTTGTATGCTTCGGGTTCTTCTTTGGGATGAGGGATGAGTAAATCTTTTTTATTATAAATAAATTGTTTGCGCTGATAATCTGCCGGGGTAAAAGTTTCGCTTAAATAAATTGCATCTTTTGGGCAGGCATCTTCGCAAAGGCCGCAAAAGATACAACGAAGCATATTGATTTCATATCTGGCTGCATATTTTTCTTCTCTGTAAAGATGCTCTTCGCCGGGTTGCCTTTCTGCTGCTTCCATTGTGATGGCTTCGGCAGGGCATGCTACGGCACATAACCCACAGGCAGTGCAGTTTTCCCTTCCTTCTTCATCTCGGTTCAAAATTTGTAAGCCTCTAAACACGGGGCTAAATGGGCGCTTTTTTTCGGGGTAGTTGATAGTAGGCGTTTTTTTAAAAATATGGCTAAATGTAATGACCATGCCTTTAAAAACCGCCGGTAAGTACATGCGTTCCCACAAGCTCATGGGCTTGCGGGAAACTTCTTTTACTCTATTGGTTAATGCCTGCATATTAATAAGGTTTGCAAAAATAATGTTTTAAAATCTGTATCTATTTATTAAAAAATAAAATAGCGCCTCCGGTAGCCAGCATATTAAATAATGCCAATGGTATTAAAATACGCCAGCCAAGGTGCATCAACTGATCGTAGCGAAACCTTGGTATTGTCCACCGTACCCACATAAATAAAAATATAAAGAAAATTACTTTTGCCATCAATGCTACAATACCAATCAGCGCCAGCCAGTTGCCCCAGTCGGCATGTGCTGCCTCGTTAAAAAATGGCACATCATACCCGCCAAAAAACAGGGTAGCCATTACTGCGCTGCTGATAAACATATTGATGTATTCAGAAAATAAATAGAACCCTAATTTCATGGAAGAATATTCGGTATGATACCCTCCAATCAATTCGTTTTCTGCCTCGGGTAAATCAAAGGGTGTACGGTTACACTCTGCAAATGCACAAATAATAAATATTAAAAAGCCAAGGGGTTGTTTTACGATATTCCAGTAGCCATGTTGCTGTTGCTCTACCATTTCTTTTAGGCTAAGCGTACCCGTTACCATCAATAAAGCTATTAATGATATACCCATGGCCAGCTCATAACTGATAATTTGTGAAGCAGCCCTTAAGCCCCCTATTAATGAAAATTTATTGTTGCTTGCCCATGCGCCAATCATGATGCCATAAACGCCCAAACTAACTACGCCAAAGATGTAAAGTATTCCAATATTGATATCGGCGATTTGTAAACTAATATCTCTTCCAAAAAAGTGCACTTTATCGCCCCAGGGGATAACGGCGCTGGTCATAATAGCTGTAAGCATTGCAAGGCCGGGGCCTAATACAAACAATGCTTTTGATGAAAATGCAGGAATAATTTCTTCTTTAAAAAATAATTTTAACCCATCGGCCAGGGGTTGCAATATGCCAAAAGGGCCTGCCCTGTTGGGACCCCGCCTGTCTTGCAGAATGGCCGCTACTTTGCGCTCGGCAAATGTAGTGTACATGGCTATTACAAGCGATGCCATTACCACCACTATTATTAACACCAGTTTTTCGATTATTAATGCCAGGTCAATAGTTAAAAACATATTTTTTATCAAATTATATTAGCGTCAAAATTTTCGTTTATCCTTATTAGTTAGTTCGCCCAAACTGATCAGACTCGCCCTGCCCCGGAGTATGTGTTGCAGACTCCGAAAAATCGTCAGCATGTGCCGGCCTGTCTATTTCGCTTAAATGTATGTTGGGGTTATTAACCTCACTTACATTATGAATATTCATTAACAACTTAGGCGCCTGCCCTTTCATTACCTCTTTTACTGTTTCGGCTGGTACCTGAAGTGTTTCATATTTATTAGTACCAATTACCGAGTGGCGGCTAATGGTGGTTAACCCTTCTACTACCCAGTCTTTTGCATCTTTTTTATCAAAGCGGCAGGTATTACAAATCCATCCGGGTTTACCATCAAAGCTTTGTACTTCGCCCCAGGGGTCTTTTCGTGTAGTTACTCTAAATACTTCGTCGCCCCTCATCCACAAGGTAGCTTTTCCGCAGCATCCAGGTGTTTGGCAATTGCGATGGGCATCTACCGGTTTGGTAAACCATACCCTGTTTTTAAACCGGAAGGTTTTATCGGTTAAAGCGCCCACAGGGCATACGTCAATCATATTTCCGCTAAAATCATTATCTACCGCTCTGGATATATATGTAGAGATGGCTGCATGGTCGCCCCTGTCAACTACACCATGTACCCTTTTATTGGTAATTTGCTCTGCTACAAATACGCAACGGTAGCATAAGATGCAGCGTGTCATGTGCAACTGAATATAAGGACCAATATCTTCTTTTACAAAAGTGCGGCGTGCAAATTGGTAGCGTGTGCCTTCTTCCCCATGATTGTAACTAAGGTCTTGCAAGTTACACTCGCCTGCCTGATCGCAAATGGGGCAATCGAGCGGGTGATTGATTAATAAAAATTCTACCACACCATTTCGGGCATCCAATACTCTGTCGCTGGTAATATTTTTTACAACCATACCGTCCATAACAGTGGTACGGCAGCTTGCAACCAGCTTGGGCATTGGCCTTGGGTCGGCTGTGGAGCCGGCTGCTACTTCTACCAAACATGTACGGCATTTACCGCCACTACCTTCCAGCTTGCTGTAATAGCACATGGCAGGTGGCGCTACATCGCCCCCTATTTGCCTTGCAGCATTTAAAATGGTAGTACCGGGCTTTACATCGATGGTTATATTATCGATGGTTACTTTAAAAGTTGCAGGCGGAGCTGCTTTAATTTCGTCAGCCATAATTTTTAAGTAGTTAGCTAAAAGTAAAAACCAATAACTACTGCACTTTGTTTGTTTTACTTTTAAGCTTAATTATATAAGAAGCCAAAATTTTTAAAATCTCATCAGCTTCTTTTAAAATTATATATAATTATTCATCTTTTTTATCAAATCCATCTCTCAAAAAGCATTTCCGGCATTTTGATTCATTGCAGTATTTTAATGCAATCTCATAATACCACTTACATTCAGTTCTTGATGAGCTATTTTTTGCTTCAACAACATTTGCTCCAACTGATGATGCTGAATGCATCAACAGTTTACAATTACCAAACTCAAATTATCTCATTTTACTGCTTTCAAAAATATGATCACAGAAAGTGAAAATTGATAGCAGCTATATTTAATTTCCTTCTCTACAAAACTCCCATTTTCAGCTTCTTACTTTTATCCTTTACCTTATACAGGTACATGCACAGGGTCAGCATAATGCGCCAACCCATAATTTTCTTTTAAACATTTTTCGGGATTCAATACATGCCATTCAAATTCATCTCTAAAATGCCTGATAGCTGCTGCAACCGGCCAGGCTGCTGCATCGCCCAGTGGGCAAATAGTATTTCCCTCTATTTTACGTTGAATATTCCAAAGCAAATCTATATCACTCATTGCAGCTTTGCCGGTATCAATATTCTTTAATATTTTTTCCATCCATCCGGTACCTTCTCTGCAGGGGCTGCATTGGCCACAACTTTCGTGGCGATAAAACCTTGCAAGTGTATAGGTATTCCGTACAATGCATTGATCTTCATCAAGCACTATAAAACCGCCCGAGCCCATCATACTCCCGGTAGCAAATCCACCATCGCTCAGGCTCTCGTAATTCATCATTCGTTTTTCGCCTTTGGCTGTGGTAAGCAAAAGGTTGGCGGGCAAAATAGGTACTGATGAGCCGCCGGGGATACAGGCTTTTAATTTTTTTCCATTGGGGATGCCTCCGCAATATTCATCGCTGTAAATAAATTCTTCTACAGAGATGGTCATATCTATTTCGTAAATGCCGGGTTTATTAATATTACCACAGGCAGATATTAACTTGGTGCCGGTACTTTTTCCTACTCCTATTTTTGCATACTCATCGCCACTCATATTAATGATAGGTACCACAGCCGCCAGGGTTTCTACATTATTCACCACTGTAGGCCTTTCCCAGGCTCCTTTTACTGCCGGAAAGGGTGGTTTTATTCTCGGATTTCCCCGCTTGCCTTCCAGGCTTTCTATCAAGGCTGTTTCTTCTCCGCAGATATAAGCCCCGGCGCCCCGGTGTACATAAATTTCGCAATCAAAACCACTGCCCTGAATATTTTTACCTAACCATCCATTTTGTTTTGCCTCTGTAATGGCAGCTTCTAAAATATCGCTCACCCAATCGTATTCGCCACGTATGTAAATATAACTGGCATTACTTCCCAATGCATACGAAGCGGATATCATTCCTTCGATAAGTATATGTGGAATAAATTCCATCAGGTAGCGGTCTTTAAACGTACCCGGCTCGCTTTCATCTGCATTGCATACCAGGTGGCGGGGCACTCCTTCGGGTTTTGCTATAAAACTCCATTTTAAACCGGTAGGAAAACCTGCACCCCCACGGCCACGCAAGCCGCTTTTTTTTACTTCTTCTACAATATCTGCAGGTTGCATTTTCAACGCTTTTTCTACGCTTTGATAGCCGCCTTCACGGCGGTACACTTCGTAGCTCCGGATGCCCGGTACCTGTATTTTATTTAATAATAATTTTACTGACATCTTAATGAATACTTAGAATGTTTTCGATTTGAAAAAATCCTGTTTTATAAAATATACAACCACATTGATAATAATAGCAATCAAGATGGTTATACAAATAATTTTAAAAATATTTTTAACCCCACTATCAGCAATAAACAAGGATAATAATAAAAAGATGATTTCAAAAATCAGTAAGGTTATTAATACTGTTTTGAAATTTCTTTTCACCCGGTTTTATTTTTTATCGTGGTTAAACATCCAATGAACCCCAAATTTATCTGTTGTCATCCCAAATCTTGCACCCCAAAAAGTATCTTGCAGTGGCATGGTAATATTTCCGCCTGCTGCAAGGGCATTAAAAGTTGATTCTATTAATGCTGCATCTGTAAAATTTAAGGAGAGGCTTACCTGGTCGCCGCTTTTTACGCTTACACCCGGAGGGCAATCGCTTACCATAAATTTTAAATCGCCTGCTTCAAATACGGCGTGCAATATTTTATCTTTCATACTATCATCCTCTGCCATATTTGCATCGCCAAAGGTAGATGAGGTGGTAACTTTACCATTTAATGCAGCGCTGTAAAAGCTCAATGCTTCCTTTGCATTGCCATTAAAATTGAGATAAGGGATTATTGCTTCCATACTTTTTAATTTTAATTATTGCTGCCAGACAGGTTTCTACATTCTTCTATGATGGCATCTACTTTTTCTTTGGTTAAATGCTCTCTGTAGGTTTTGCCCATTTGCATCATGGGTGCATAGCCACAGGCGCCCAGGCATTCTACAGTTTTTAAAGTAAACAATCCGTCGGCTGTGGTTTCGCCAACATTGATGTTTAATTTTTGTTTGATGTAATCAATGATATCATCGCAGCCATTTACCATGCATGGGCCTGTTTGGCATACTTCAAACATGTATTTGCCTACGGGTTTTAGATTGTACATGCTGTAAAAACTTGCTACTTCATATACTTCTATGGGCTCTAATTTTAATAGTGAGGCTACGTAATCCATTACGGGTACATCGAGCCAGCCACCAAATGTTTGCTGTGCCAAATGCAATACCGGCAAGAGGGCGCTTTTTTGCCTGCCCTCCGGATATCGGGAAATGATTTCCGAAACCTTGTTTAATTTTTCCTGTGAAAAAATAATTTCCATTTATTTATTTTCTATATTTTCTGTTTATGCTTTTAAAATTGCTCATCATTGGTATGCTGTACAATTGAGATTATCCTTTTCTTTCACTGAAAAAAAAGGTAACAAAACAAGTTCACATCGCTGATGCCATTAATAACAAATGCCGGTAACCTTCTTAACCATACTTTGGCTAAAAATAATTTACGCATCTAACTCTCCTGCTATCAAATTTAAGCTACTCATGGTTATAACTGCATCGCTCAGCATGCCGCCTTTTGTAAGCTCAGGATATGCCTGGTAATAAATAAAACAGGGGCGGCGAAAATGAAGCCTGTAGGGGGTTCTGCCGCCATCGCTGATTAAATAAAAACCAAGTTCGCCATTGGCGCCTTCTACAGAGCTATAAACTTCACCTACCGGCATATCTACTTCGCCCATAATAATTTTAAAATGGTAAATGAGCGCTTCCATTTTGGTGTACACATCTTTTTTGGGAGGCAGGTAATAGGCCGGGGTATCTGCATGAAATACTTCTGCCTCTGCTCCTTTAAACTCTTGTACTTTTTGCCATGCCTGCTTAATAATATTGATGCTTTCCCACATTTCTTCATTACGTACTAAAAAGCGGTCGTAGCAGTCGCCGGTTTTACCTACCGGAATTTTAAAATCAAAATCCTGGTAACTGCTGTAGGGTGTATGTACCCGTACATCATAATCTACCCCGGCTGCTCTTAGGTTAGGCCCGGTAAATCCATAATTTAAAGCCCGTGCTGCACTGATGGGGCCGCAACCAATGGTGCGCTCCATAAAAATGCGGTTGCGGGTAAAGAGATTTTCAAATTCTTTTAATTGCTTTGGATATTCTGCCAAAAATTTTTCTAACTTTTCAAATGCGGTATTAGTGAAATTTCTTTCGAAACCGCCGATGCGGCCAATATTAGTGGTAAGCCTGCTGCCGCAAACTTCTTCATAAATTTCATATATCAGCTCACGATACTGCATGAGGTATAAAAAGCCTGAGTATGCCCCGCTATCTACACCTACTATTGAGTTACAAATTAAATGATCGCTAATGCGTGCCAACTCCATGATGATGACCCTGAGATAATCTACCCGTTTTGGAATGGATACATTTAATAATTTTTCGCAGGTGATATGCCAACCCATATTATTGATGGGCGAAGAGCAGTAGTTAAGCCGGTCAGTAAGTGGTGTGATTTGATAAAGATTTCGGCGCTCAGCTATTTTTTCGAAAGCCCTGTGTATGTACCCTACGGTAGACGTTGCTTTCATTATTCGTTCGCCATCTAATTCTAATATATTTTGAAAAACACCATGCGTAGCCGGGTGAGTAGGCCCAAGATTGAGTGTGGTGGTTTGTTTTTCTATTGAACCTTCCGGTAAAACAATGTGGTCTAATTGGTCTGACATTATTTTTTATTTTCCCTGATGAGGATTTTTATATTTCGTTTTGATGGTTTGTTTTTTGTGCTTCGGAGATGGTTCCTTCTGCTACTGTTGCATCCATACCAAATCCTGCGGCGCCGCCCCTTCCAAACATTTCGTCGTCTTTATCTATTCTGGTTTGGTCTTCCAGCGGATACTCTTTGCGCATGGGAAAATAATCCATTTCATCTACATTCAATATCCTAATAAGATTTGGATGGCCAATAAAATTTATTCCATAAAAATCGTAGGTTTCCCTTTCCATAAAATTAGCAGACTGGTACAAGGCTGTTGCGCTAAATACGTCCGGCTTATTAATATCTGTAAATACTTTAAATCTTATGCGAATATTGTCAACAAGGTTGTGTAAATGATAAACTACTGCCAGCTCTGCTCCTTTGTTTTGAGGGTAATGTACGGCTTGTAAGTCGGTTAAAAATTGAAACCTTAATTCTTCCTCATCAAATAAATATTGTAATACTTTTAAATTGATTTCTTTAGGGGCGGTAAATGTGAGCATACCATAAGGTTCGGTCCAATCGCTCAATTGCCCTGCAAATTTATCTGTAAGCTTTTGTTTTATTATTTCGTTTGTAAGAGCCATAGAAACATTTAATATTGCTGTATAAATTTATTCAGAATAATTGTATTCTTACTGTATGCCATAGCCTGCAAGCAGGTCTTTGTATTGTTCACTGCTTCTTCTTCTTAATCCTTCTGCATTTACCAGGTCCTGAATTTTCATAAATCCGTCTAAAATAGCTTCGGGCCTTGGTGGGCAGCCCGGTACGTAAACATCTACGGGTATTACCTGATCAATACCCTGCAATACAGAATACGTATCGAAAATACCACCGCTACTGGCGCAGGCACCTACAGCCATTACCCAACGAGGCTCTGCCATTTGAAGATATACCTGCCTAAGTACGGGCCCCATTTTTTTGGCAATGGTTCCCATCACCATTAGCAAATCGCACTGACGTGGCGAAAAGCCTACTCTTTCGGAGCCAAACCTGGCAAGGTCGTAGTGGCTTGCCATGGTAGCCATAAACTCAATACCGCAGCAACTAGTGGCAAATGGTAATGGCCAAATTGAATTTTTACGGGCAAGGCTTACTACTTTTTCAAAGTTAGTAGCCATAAAGCCTTCCCCCATGTACCCTTCGGGGATACCTTCAAATTTTACTGTATTGTTATATTGTACCGGACGAGACATAATATAATTTTTGAGCATTTGATAATTTTCTTACCGGGTTATTCTTCCCACTTTAATGCTCCTTTTTTAAAGATATAAATAAAGCCTGCTAAAAATAATGAAACAAACATGATGATGGCCAAAAAGCCATGCCAGCCCAATGCCCTAAAATTAACTGCATAGGGATAAAAAAAGATTACTTCCACATCAAACAACACAAAAAGGATGGCTACCAGAAAGTATTTAATTGCCATTGGCTGGCGGGCATTTCCTTTTATTGCTATCCCACTTTCAAAATTTTGGAGTTTTTCGGTTCCTTTTCTTTTTGGCCCTAACAGATTAGACCCCCAAATGATAGTTGCTATAAGGCCTACGGCAAAGATTAATTGTAAGGCAATAGGCAAATAATTATCAGCGCTGTTTATTCCATCTGCCTGTAAAAGAAAAAAATGCACCATGAGAAATGATTTAAGCAAAAGTAAGATAGCCTAACAAATATACAATGAAGAAAAAAAATTTTATGCATTAATAAACCCGTTCTTGCCAGCAGGCATTAATTTTTAGTTGATTACTTCTTAGGATTGTTGCCTGATTTTGGGTTTGTAGTAGCAGGCTTTTGCTTCCACTGGCGCAGTTGTTCTGCAAGATCACCTGTGCCTATTAATTCTGCCGGACTGTGTCCGAATTTGGGATTACAAATGTTCAATTTTTTGCATGGCTTTATTAGTTTGCTAACCCAGGCACAGATACCCAAGGCTAGTTTGCCGGGCTGCATATCTGCGTTATTGGGGATTGCATTTAGAAGCCCTGCTTTGGTTTTATTATCATCACCTGTCCCGCTATCCGTTATTACTCCGGCACAGGCAAAAGCGCATAACCCTCACCGTGGTATCCACTGCTATCGGGGCTATTGGCTCAGCAGTAGATTTTTATGGCAGCATTTGTAATGCAGTTCACTCATCCCCGTTGGTTTAAAAAACCATACTGGGGCGGCTGCTTTTTTATTTGATGAAGGAACACCTGTAGCGGCGGAAGGAAGCCCTATGCTCCCGGTCACAGACCGGTTTTCAAAATATGTCACAAGTGATCCTACGGAACACTTGCGCCAGATGGGTACATTGCGGAAAAAAAATCACCAACACATTTGGTACATGACCGTCTTTAGTCTAATCTAATCATTCTTTTAAATAATTTTTTTTGCTGTGTTCTCTGTACCAAAAGTCCGAAAAATAGTCCTGTTCCAAAAATAAGAAAGCCAATGTTGTTATCATATTTAAACACATGAAGAATTATATCTGTTATAATTAATACAGCTAATACACATAATAAAATAATACCAATTGGTTTAGCAAGAAGGCCTGGTACAAAATTAATTTCCTCCCCTTTTGGATTGTATTTATTATAATTCTTAACAAAAAAATAAAATATACTAAAAACACTTTCTCCATTAATAGATTCCACTTCAGTTTTATTATCTTTAAAGCCAAACTGTTTATGGCTGCCATCTTTTAAATAAATAGATAAATATGTAAGTTTGCTTGGAGTAAAATAAAACTTGAAAGCTTTTACTTCATCCCAGTTATAATTCATATTTGATATCATTGCATCATCATTTAAATTTGAAGTTGCAATAGAAAAACTATTATCGTTAAATTCAACTAATGCGTTTTTAGTAAATCTATCTTTTATTTTCTTTTGAAAAATAAATGGTAATACCCATGAAGTAGTTATTAGTATCACACCAATACTAGGGGGAATATGTAAAAATTTTATCAGGACAAATACTACGCCTATTATTATTACTAACAATGAAAAAATACTGTAGAACCCTTTCAACGCATAATAAATTTGACACTTATATTTTCTATTCACTATTATTTTTTAAAGTATATCAATTATATCGAAAACTGTCGAACCTACTGCTATACCTACACCGACAGTTCCATCCCATAACTCACCTAGCCCAGTAAATTCTATTGCCCTTGTTGGTGTTCGAAAAACTTACAAACCGCCCCCTTCTGGGCTTCCAGACCAACGGGCACCACAACCTTTGAACCAGTACATTTAAAAGCTCTCCACTTTACAATACCAATCTACATAAAATTATATTATTTAGTTCATTCAGTGATCCTACGGAACACTTGTGCCAGATGGGGGCGGTCGCTCTATTTTTCCGCAATGTCTCCTTGCATAGCTTTTTGCAGCATAGGCTAAGGGACATTGCGGTTCTTTTCCATAATACCTTTTATTAAGTCAATATCCCTAAGTTCCATAAAATTAATGACAGGATAAATACCTTGCTCACCTGTAAGATAAAACTTTGCTGAACTATACGGATATTGTTCAGACAGTTCCACTAACCTCTTCCCTTTGCATGGATTCCAATGCATATAATCTAATTTCTGCTGAATAAACTTTTCAGTTCTGCATTCCTTCCAGTCAAATGAAGGTTCAAATACACTGTGCAGTTTGCCTTCTTTCTTTTCAGTATTATTTAATACCTGCTGCAAATTTGCTAAAATCTTTATTTCATTTTGCTGTTGCAAGCGATTAATCAAATCATAAGCAATAAATCTTTTGCCATTTGAAACAATTGTGTTGATCCTTTTGCCTGTATTACAAAATGCAATTACTGCATGTAGATGATGTGGCATAATGGAATAACCGATTATATAATGACCCGATTGTTTTAATATATCAAACCACTTATAAACCGCATCATAGGCATTACAGATTTTGAATAAGGGGATCCAATCTTTGCAG
>JAFDXD010000095.1 GCA_018268135.1 Bacteroidota bacterium | reverse complement strand
ATTGGAGAAATAAAAGATGAGTTTGATGATGAAGAAAATATCAATAAAAAAATAGACGACCATAATTATATTTTTGAAGGAAAAGTAATGATAAATGATGCCTGCAAAGCCATGAACCTGCCTGCAGATACATTTGATGAAGTAAGAGGAGAAAGCGATTCGGTAGCGGGGCTTGTATTGGAAATTGCCGGCGAATTTCCCCAGGTGAATGAAACCCTTACCAGCGGCAAGTTCTCATTTATACCATTAGAAATTAATAAAAACCGGATAGATAAAGTGAAAATTACAATTCTGTAAAAAACGGAATATCAAACCATGAACAAAATCAACATTACTGCTTTTGCAACCTTCTTTTTTTTCAGTATATTTTATTTAATCTCTTGCAACAGTACTTACACTTCAAAAAAAAAGGGTTACTTTAATATTGTTTTGCCACAGCATCAATACAAGGTATTTGACTCTGTGGGATTTCCATACAGGTTTGAATATCCGGTATATGCCAATATAATTAAAGACAGTACTTACTTTGATAGCAACCCCGAAAATCCATATTGGATAAACATAGATTTCCCAAAGTTTAATGCAAGAATATTTTTAAGCTACAAAATAATAGGAGGCAAAGCCATTTATAAAGTAAAGCAGATAACCGGCGGCTACAAAGACTCTACAGCCGTTAACCAGTTTGATAAAATGGTGAATGATGCTTTTACACTTACCAATAAAAATGAAGCCGTAGCTACTTCTATAAAAGACAGCGCTTTTAAAACAGCAAATAAAGTATCAGGGGTATTTTTTAAAGTAGGAGGTAATGCTGCTACTTCAAAACAATTTTTTATGAGCGATACTACTAAGAATTTTATAAGAGGAGCTTTATATTTTGATACCACACCCAATGCTGACTCTTTGAGGCCGGTGCAGGATTTTTTGCAAAAAGATATTGCACATCTTATTAATACCTTTCAATGGAAAAATAAATAGAGGAACGTAATCTTCATTTATTAATCAAATTTTCACTATTACATCAGGCTTATTTCAATGCTGCTTTTGGCAGTAGTTATTTGTATGGGCAGAAAAGAAAAAATGAATATAAAAAAAATGGGACCAAGATAGAAATCTAGTCCCGCATTAAAATCCAATATCCTATGAAAAACCGATGTAAACCTACAGAAATAAAGTAACAGAATAGTACAAGAATAGACAAACAGCTTTTAAAAATAGACGAACGGATTAGTTAGGTAGATTTTCAATATTAAAACTGTAAATTAAGTAGCTTTACAGCATCTAATGACAAACCTACTTACCTACATTATTGCAGATGATGACCTCATATATCGTGAGCTTACCCTGCAACAGTTGCAATTGATACCACACCTACAGTGCCTTGCTGTATGCCAAAATGCTATGGAAGTAGTATCAGAATTATCAAAACAACCTGCCGACTTATTGATACTTGATGTGGAAATGCCCGGCCTTACAGGCATACAGCTTGCTAAGAGTTTAACAAAGTTGCCCCTGATTATTTTTATAAGTTCTCACTTACTATATGCCGTTGATGCCTATGAAGTAGATGCTATTGATTACCTGGTAAAACCTGTAACGCCCGAAAGGTTGATAAGAGCTATAGAAAAAGCACGCTCTTTGCATGAAATGAAAAATAGTATGACTGCCGATGAGGCTATTAAAAATGTAGCCGGCGATCATTTTTTTATTAAAGATAAAAGCTCATATATCAAAATACTTTACAGTGATGTAGTATATATTCAATCTCTGGGTGATTTTGTAAATATATTTTTAGAAAACGGAGATAAAAAGATTGCCCTGGTAAGTATGAAGAGCATAGAACAACAATTACCATCTGATAATTTTATCCGTATTTCCCGCTCTTATATCGTCAACAAAACAAAGATTACTTCCCTGGATAACGATATGGTTTCATTAAATAAAATACAATTGCAAATTGGTAAAACTTATGCAGAAGATGTAATACAAACTATTGTTGGTGGTAATACGGTAAAAAGATTTCTATAATGTACAAAAAGGTTTATCGCATTTTATGCATGTTGCTTTTTTTAATTCCTGCTTCTGCATTTTGCCAGCAGGCTATTCCTATTGACAGCCTGTTGAATGCTGCTGATAATGAAAAAGCAGATACGGCAAGGATGAAAATATACAATACTATTGCTAATTATTATTTAGACAATAATGCAGGTAAGGCCATTGAGTATATAGAAAAAGCTAAAGAAATTGCTACCAACCACAAGTTAGCATTGAACATAGCAAATAATTTTTACAGCCTTGGCTATGCTTACCTGGTAAAGGCAGATTACGACAAATCTTTATACAACTATCAGCAATCTACCTTTATATATGAGCAGCTAAAAGATAGTTTTCGATTATCGAATGCACTACTGTCTATTGGCAATGTATATTTTGATAATAAAAATGCAGAAAAAACCAATGATTATTATGATAAAGCAGGGGTCATCATCATTGCACTAAATGATACATCACAAGTGTGCAATTATTACGATACCCGTGGCATTACTTACGATCAGCTTGGTAAATATGATAGCGCCCTTAAATATTTGAATAAAGCTTACAGCCTCGCTTTGAAGGCAAACCTTGTTTCAAATGCAATGAATACTTTATCTAATATTGGCTTAAGCTATAAACATATCAACCAAACTCAAAAAGCCATCAACTGCTTTGATACGGTATTGCAATATTATAAGAAGGTAAATACTCCGCCCGATATGTATGCATCTTTATACAATAATATTGGCGCAGCTTACTCGCAGGCAAATAATTTTGATAAAGCCATTGCTGCATTTACTAACAGCATCAATTTGGCCACACAGGCAGGTAGTACTTCTATTGTGATGGAAAATTACCGCAACTTGTCTGATATGTATGGTAATATGAAAAATTATGAGCAGCAAACTGTTTATTTGAAAAAATATTATCATTTAAAAGACAGTATTTTTACTATTGATAAATCAAACCAGCTTACTGAACTGGAGTCGGACTACCGGATAGAAAAGAAAAATGCTGAGCTTACAAAAAAAGAGGCCGAGGTAACCAAACAAAAAAACCAGCGCAATTTTTTACTGATTATTGCCTCTTCCATATTTGCAGTAATGCTGGGGTTTGCATTTTTTTACACTCGTATAAGAGCAAAAAATAAGTTGCTGCAACAACAAAATGTGCAGATAAGCAATCAGAAAAATGAATTATTAACATTGAACCATGTAAAAGACAGACTTTTTAGTATCATAAGTCATGATCTTAGAAACCCCTTAGTAACCTTGCGATCGTATTTAACACTTGCGGATAATGAGGGCATCAGCGCTGAAAAGAAACAAATGTTTAAAGCACAAACCATGTATGCCGTTTCGCAAACCGGAGACATGTTAGATAATCTTTTGGCATGGGCCAATATGCAAATAAAAAATACAAGGCCAGCCATTATCCCCGTTAATGTACAGGATTTGGTAGCAGATGCTATTAGCAGCGTAAAGCCACAGGCGCTTCAAAAGCAAATTGAAATAGAGCAACAAATTTTTGCTGAAACTATTTTGGGAGACTATAACATTTTAATGATTGCCCTGCGAAACCTGCTTACAAATGCCATTAAGTTTAGTGCAGAAAAAAAGATAGTTTTTATTGGCAGTAAAAAAGTTAATGATAGGATTTATTTATCTGTAAAAGATGAAGGCATTGGGCTTACAGAAGAGCAGGTAATTGCCATCAATACCAATGACAGCAATAGCACCAATGGCACTAAAGGAGAGAAGGGGAGTGGGCTTGGCCTGTTTTTGATAAAAGAATTATTGAAAAATATAAATGCCAGCCTTTTAATTGAAAGTGTACCCGGCACCGGTAGTACATTCATCATTTCTTTACCTACCAGATAATTTTAGGATTTTGATAAGCAGTTGTTAAAAGCTAATTGTTTTAAAACTTCATTAATCTTTTTGAAAAGTAAACAGTCGTATAAAAAACAAAATTTTATGCGTCTTAAAAATTTTTCAGCATTATTAATTGTAACCTTATTATTTTCTACTGTTGCCGAAAGCCAGGTTATAATGGTAAGGCCCGGCGGCAGGTATTACCGCCCAAGAAGAATGGTAAGGCCGGTACCTCCCAGCATGCGCCGAAAATCACCTCCATTTCAACCCACTATCAATCTTTCTATAGGATATGGATATCCAAATCTTGATAAAAATTATTTGCCAGATTATGCAAATGCCAATCAGGGAAATATATCTCAAATGGGGCCCATTACCGGGTCTTTTGATTATAGGTTTAGCAGAAATATAAGCATCGGAGCTTTGGTAACACATGGCTGGGTTAGTGCGCCTTATTTTGATATTTCAAACCCCGGTACTACACCCGATTTTAATGTAAAATTTAATAACTGGTCTTTTATGTTAAATTTAAAAAGCTATTTAGCAGCAGGTGGCAAAGTGGAGCCGTATATTAGAACCGCCATTGGAATAAATAGCTGGCAGCAAAATTTTACTGATGGTACCGGTGCAAAAATTAATATGCAAAATGTAGACCTTCCAGACCTGGCCTACCAGGTAGGGTTAGGTGCAGAATTTAAACTTTCAAAAAATGCAGCATTTTATGCAGAGGCTGGCTATGGAAAATATATCTTAAACGGGGGGCTTACTTTTAAGTTTTAGGGAAAGCAATCACTGTTTTATCATGCTTACCTGGCTTTTGTAAAAAAATTACAAAAGCCTTTTTTTATAATAACAGATCATTAAGCCGGGCATCAGTATAATCATTGATAAATAATACAATATTATCAAGGTGATCAAACTCGTACTGTTGATGGTAACTCAAAATGACTACTGCTTTCATACCGGCATTTAATGCAGCCTGCACACCTTTGGGTGAATCTTCAAATACAATACAATCGTTGTATGAAACCTGTAATATATCGGCACATTTAGTAAATACTTCCGGGTTAGGTTTGCTGGTAGCTACATCATCTGCTGTAATGATAGCATCAAAATATTTTTTTACCGGCAGGTTATCTAATACAAAATTTACATTGAAGGGGCTTGCAGCAGTGCCAATGGCCATAGCAATTTTATGCTGTTGTGCTTTTTCTAAAAAATGATTAAGGCCCTTTATTAATTGTAAATGTGGGAGAAAGACCTGCTGATATTTTTTTTCTTTCATTAAAGACCAGGCAGCAACTTCTTCGTTTGTATATTTTTCTGTTCCAAATAATCTTTCAAAAAGCTCTTCATTTTTTCCATACATCTGTTTTTTGGTATCGGCCATAGAAATGGGATAACCAATTTGGTTATTCAAAATATCAAACCATGCTTTTTCGTGATAATGCATATCGTCAATCATGGTTCCATTCATATCAAAAAGAAATGCTTTGGGCTGCATGGATGTTATTTTAACTGATTGAATAAATGATAATAAAAAAATACCGGGCTACCTGCCTGTAGTATTTTTTGCCTGTTTACTTTAATAAAAAAACAGTATTTTTTGCTTAATTAAAAATGTAAGCAAAATGCATCCGTATAAAGGATGCATTGTACTGGTAATTTCTTTTTTATTTTTTTAAGCCTCTTTACCGTGGCATTGTTTGTATTTTTTTCCGCTACCACATGGGCAAGGGTCGTTGCGTCCAATTTTTGGCTCTACTCTTACGGGTTCTTGCTTTACCGCAGGTGATGGGTCGTAGTAATCATTTTGATTAGCAGCATAATCACTTCCGGCAGCATCTACCTGACTTTTGTTGGCATTCATTTTACTCATGTCGGTTTTTTGCTCACGGCCTTCTTTTATTTGTTTATTGTTGGCGGTTTGCTCCATGGGTATGGCAGCATGGCAAAGAAAACTAACAATATCTTTGTTTACCTGGTCATCCATTTGTTTAAATGCATTAAAGGCTTCAATTTTATAGATTACCAGAGGGTCTTTTTGTTCGTAGCCTGCTGTTTGTACACTGTGCCTTAAGTCGTCCATTGCTCTTAAGTGTTCTTTCCAGGCATCGTCAATAATAGCAAGTGTAATGCTCCTCTCTAATGAATTAGGGAGCTCAGCGCCATTAGTTTCAAAATATTTATCGAGGTTGGCTAATGTTTGTATAGATTTTTTACCATCAGTAAAAGGTACAGCTACATTTTCGATATGCCTGCCCTGCTCTTTTCGTATGTTGGTAATAATGGGCATGGTTTGTTCAGCAAGTGCAAGTTTTTTGGCATGATATCTTTCTGTAGCCTGGGCATATAATTTATCTGCAAGGGTGGTTACATCTTCCTGATCTAAATCTTCAGCCGTAATATCTGTATCAATACCAAAGTGTAATATTACAGCAAGCTTAAAGCCTTCATAATCGTTTGATTCTTTAAATGAATATACCAGTCCGTCTGCTACAGAATAAAATGCATTATCCAAATCGAGCGCCAGCCTTTCGCCAAACAACGCATGGTGGCGTTTGCCGTACACTACGTTTCTTTGTTTGTTCATTACGTCATCATATTCCAACAACCTTTTGCGGGTGCCAAAGTTGTTTTCTTCTACTTTTTTCTGTGCTCTTTCAATACTTTTAGTAATCATGCTGTGCTGAATTACTTCGCCCTCTTTGTATCCCATACGATCCATCAGTCCTGCAATTCTTTCGCTGCCAAACATACGCATCAGGTCGTCTTCCAGTGCTACATAAAAGCTAGATGAGCCGGGGTCGCCCTGTCGGCCAGCACGGCCTCTCAGCTGCCTGTCTACCCTGCGGCTTTCGTGACGTTCGGTACCAAGTATGGCAAGTCCTCCAGCTTCTTTTACACCGGGCCCAAGTTTTATATCGGTACCACGCCCGGCCATGTTGGTAGCAATGGTAACAGCGCCGGCAAACCCTGCCTCTGCCACCACCTGCGCTTCTTTGCTATGTTGCTTTGCATTGAGTACATTGTGAGGAATATTTTTTTGCTTCAGCATACGGCTGAGCAATTCACTAACCTCTACCGATGTAGTACCCACCAGCGATGGCCTGCCGGCCTTGCGGTTTTCTTCTACTTCATCTATTACGGCTTTATATTTTTCTCGCTTGGTTTTATACACCATATCCTGCTCATCTTTTCGTATAACCGGCACGTTAGTAGGAATACTTACTACATCTAATTTATAAATATCCCAAAGCTCTGCAGCTTCTGTTTCGGCAGTTCCCGTCATACCTGCAAGCTTGTGGTACATGCGGAAATAGTTTTGTAATGTTACAGTAGCGTAAGTTTGTGTAGAAGCTTCAATTTTTACATTTTCTTTAGCCTCCAATGCCTGATGCAGGCCATCAGAGTAGCGGCGGCCTTCCATTATACGGCCTGTTTGCTCATCTACAATTTTTACAGCGCCATCTATAATTACATATTCTACATCTTTTTCAAAAAGCGTATAGGCTTTTAATAATTGCTGAGCGGTATGAATGCGGTCTGCTTTTAAAGAATATTCATTTATTAAATTTTCTTTACGCTGTAATTTTTCATCAGCGCTTAAATCAGTTTTTTCAATTTCACCAAGTTTAATAGCCATATCGGGAAGAATAAAAAATTCGGGGTCTTCGCCGCTACGGGTTATTAGGGCAATACCATTATCGGTAAGCTCTACCTGGTTATTTTTTTCATCTATCGAAAAGTAAAGTTCTTTATCTACCTCGGGCATTTGCTTTTGCTGGTCGGCCAGATAATAATTTTCTGTTTTTTGCAATTTTACCCTCATACCCGGCTCGCTCAAAAATTTAATCAAAGCACTGTTTTTGGGTAAGCCACGATGTGCTCTCATTAAAGCCAGGCCTCCATCTTTGGGGTCGTCATTGCCTTCAGCAATTTTTTTCTTAGCTTCTATTAAAAACTGATTGGTAGCTTTTCTTTGTGCTTCTACTAATTTTTCTATCCTGGGTTTTAGGTCAAAAAATTGTTGAGTATTATCGCTATGGCCTACCGGGCCGCTAATGATTAATGGAGTACGGGCATCATCTATCAATACACTATCTACCTCATCTACCATTGCAAAATGATGTTTGCGTTGCACCATTTCATCGGGAGAGTGTACCATGTTATCTCTCAGGTAGTCAAATCCAAATTCATTATTGGTGCCATAAGTAATATCAGCATTGTATGCATTGCGGCGGGCATCTGAGTTGGGTTCGTGTTTATCTATACAATCTACCCTAAGGCCCAGCCATTCAAAAATTGGTCCGTTCCATTCACTATCACGGCGTGCTAAGTAATCATTTACTGTTACTACATGTACCCCTTCGCCGGCTAATGCATTTAAGTAGGCGGGCAGGGTACTCACCAGCGTTTTACCCTCACCGGTAGCCATTTCGGCAATTCGGCCAGAGTGCAATACGGAGCCACCAATAAGCTGTACATCATAGTGAACCATATTCCAGGTAACAGTAGCGCCGCCTGCTGTCCAGCTATTTTTATAAATAGATTTATCGCCTTCAATAGTGATATTATTTTTTTTGGCTGCAAGCTCTATATCCAAATCAGTAGCAGTACTTACGATGTTTTCATTTTCTTTAAAACGACGACTGGTTTCTTTTACCAGGGCAAAAGCTTCGGGTAATATTTCTTTTAATATTTCTTCTATTTTGCTATCCCTGTCTTTTTTTAGGGCATCCACTTCTTTGTAAATGGCATCTCTGCCACTAATTTCAGAGGCAGGCATTGCTTCGGCTTCTGCATTTTTATTTTTAATATCTACATCAATGCCGGCAAGATGTTCATTAATACGTTGTTTAAACTCATTTGTTTTGTTGCGGAGCTGATCATTGCTTAGGCTGGCATAGGAGGCAAAATACTGGTTGGTTTTTTCTACCTGCGGTAAAATCTGTTTTACATCTTTTTCACTTTTATTGCCGCCAAAAATTTTGGAAATAATTCCTAACATAAATTATATAATTGAAAATATGAATAGCTGTTGTTTTACTTCTTTGTCAAATATGATGCTATGCTGCTGCCTTTAGCCAAATTGGCAGAGAATGCAACCCCTTGATTGTACAGGGCTGGCAAAGGTACAAAGAACTTATGTTTTTAAGCAGTGATATTCAAAAGATTAACGCATTATATTTAAATGGTATAAAATATTGTTTTTCAGGTTATATTAAGTAATAATTTCAATACTTGAAATGTAATGGTTTTACTATACCTTTGCCGTCCAAAAATATGGGCAAAACATAGTAATTGCCCTAAATTATAAAAAGTAAAATTTAATACTCGATGAGTGGAGCATTAAAAGAGGTAAGAAATAGAATAAAAAGCGTACAAAGTACCCAGCAAATTACCAAAGCAATGAAAATGGTAAGTGCTGCAAAACTTCGCCGTGCCCAGGATGCCATTACACAAATGCGTCCTTATGCACAAAAACTTCAGGAAATGCTGAGCAATATTATCAGCAATACGGAAGGAAATGTAAAAATGGCCCTTGCAGCAGAAAGGCCGGTAGAAAAAGCGCTCATCATTATTGTTACTAGCGACCGTGGCCTTTGCGGTGGCTACAATAGTAACCTTATTAAACTTGCCAAGCAAACCATTCAGGAAAAATATGCTTCGCAAAATGCAAAAGGAAATGTGCAGGTATTGCCAATTGGTAAAAAAGGATACGAGCATTTTTCTAAAAATGGATTTAAGGTAGTAGATAACTTTTGGGATATTTTTACAGGCTTAAGTTTTGATAAAGTGCAGGCAGCCGCTAAATATGCTATGGATGCATTTGCATCAAAAGAAATTGATGCTGTTGAAGTTATTTACAGTGAATTTAAAAATGCTGCTACGCAACAGTTTATTGCAGAGCAATTTTTACCCGTGCCTAAAGTAGCCGAGGTAAAAGGGCAGGCAAAAGCAGATTTTATATTTGAACCCAACCAGGATGTATTAGTGGCAGAGCTGATGCCTAAAATATTAAATACCCAATTGTACAAAGCAGTATTAGATGCTAATGCAAGTGAGCATGGCGCCCGCATGACTGCAATGGATAAAGCCAGCGATAATGCCAATGAATTATTGAAATCACTCAAAATAAGTTACAACAGGGCAAGGCAGGCTGCCATTACTACAGAGCTTACTGAAATAGTAAGTGGAGCAGCAGCATTACAAGGTTAAAAAGAGCAATATATTAATGGAAATAAGTACCATCATACCACATATAGAAGCATTAATATTTGCAAGCGATAAACCACTTACAGCTTTGGAAATTACAGAGCTTGTAAATAATGCGTTGGGGTTTATTGATGACAGGGCAAATGCGGATCAGGTAGAAACCGCTATTGAAGGGATTAAAGAAAAATACTCTACCGAGTTTTATGCATTTGAGCTAAAACAAAGCGGTGGTGGATGGCAATTTTTAACCAAGCCCGAATATCATAAAACGGTTGCATTAATTAACGGCGATAAGTTTATAAAAAAATTATCTACAGCAGCGCTTGAAACCCTTGCCATTATTGCCTATAAACAGCCAATTACAAAAAGTGAAATTGAGTCAATAAGAGGCGTAAACTGCGATTATGCCGTACAGAAATTGCTGGAAAAAGATTTAGTGGTAATTTCCGGACGTAATGAAGAAGCGGTAGGCAAGCCACTTATTTATGCTACTTCAAAATCTTTTATGGATTATTTTGGCATAAACAGTGCAGACGAATTGCCAAAAATTAGTGAAGTACTTATGGAAGAATATGCCAAAGCTACCGCAATAAGTGAAGAGGGTATTAGCAGGCAAAATGAAGATGCTGCAACGGAAGCAGAGAACAATGAATTAATAATTGAAAAAGATGAAATAATTGTAGAGGTTATTTCATCAGATAATACAGTAAGCCCTGAAGAAGCTATTGCTGAAGAGCATAAGAAGCAGGAGGAAGAATAAGCCGGGGTAAAATAGATTTATATTTTATACAGGCATTTTTATAAATGCCTTTTTTATTTTTAAAATTATAAAAATTATAATGACACAGCTTTCTGCAGAACAATTGAAAAGTATAGCTCATCAGTTTGGTACACCGGTTTATGTATATCATGCAGAAAAAATACAGGAGCAATACAAAAAATTGACCAATGCATTTGAAGCCTCAGATGTACAATTTTTTTATGCTTCTAAAGCCTTAACCAATATTAATGTTTTGAAAGAAATATTAGCCATGGGGGCTAATGTAGATTGCAGTAGCATCAACGAAGCAAAACTGGCAATGCTGGCAGGTTTTACTCCATCTAAAATTCTTTACACTTCTAACGGGATAAATTTTGAAGAAATAGAAGAAGCTGCTGCGCTTGGCATTCATATCAATATTGACAGCTTAAGCAACCTTGAAAAATTTGGAAAAAAATTTGGACACAGCTACCCGGTTGGTTTGCGCTTAAGGCCAAACATAATGGCTGGCGGTAACCTGAAAATTTCTACAGGGCACAGCAATAGCAAATTTGGTATTCCGGTAAACCAGGTAAATGAAATAAAGGAGCTGGTAAAAAAATACAACATCTTTATACAAGGCCTGCATATACACACCGGCAGCGAAATAAAAGATGTAGATGTTTTTGTAAAAGGGATTGAGGTATTGTTTGATATCATCCCTCATTTTGATGAACTAAAATTTATTGATTTAGGCGGTGGTTTTAAAGTGCCTTATCAGCCAGGAGATAGCGAAACAGATATTAACCTGCTTGCTCAAAAAGTAAAACAGGCTTTTTCAAATCATCCGTACAAAAATCCATTACAAATTTGGTTTGAGCCAGGAAAATATTTAGTAAGCGAAGCCGGTTATTTTATTACTACGGTAAATGTATTAAAGGAAACAAACACGGCTACTTTTGCAGCAGTAAATAGCAGCTTTAATCATTTAATAAGGCCTATGTTTTACGATGCATGGCATACCATTATCAATATTTCTAATCCTGAAGGCAAAGAAAAAAAATATGCCGTGGTAGGTAATATTTGCGAAACAGACACTTTTGCCTGGGATCGTACCATAAATGAAATAAGAGAAGGCGACTTGTTGGTTTTTTTAAATGCAGGCGCTTATGGATTTGAGATGAGCTCTAACTTTAATTCAAGGCTTAAGCCTGCAGAGGTATTGGTAAAAAACAATGCGCCTGTACTTATTCGCCAAAGAGATACTTTTGAAGATTTGCTTAGAAACCAAATGATCTAAATTTTTTATTTCACACCGCTTGTGGATAGTGGAAATCACAAATAAAAATTCAGTTATCTTCACTCTCTCCAGAGTTTTAAAATCTTTTTTCTGAACTGGAAAAATTATTTTCTTCATTTGCTTTATTGGCAATGGGTATAAACGCATTTGGGTTTCTCAAAAATAGTTTACACATTTACAGTACAATTTTTAGAATAAATAATTAAAAATTTATTTAAGATAAACTGCAAAAGTAAATTATGCTTATAACTACATCCACCCGTATGCAATCATGCATTGCATTTTGCAAATCAGTATTTCTAATTATTTTAAGCGCTTTCATTTTTACATCCTGTAATAAAAAAGAAGGATGGATAGAAGTGGATCCTGCTTTTAGCCAATTTATAGATGCCTATACTACAGGCGTAGTTTCTAAAACTACCTCCATTCGCATACAGCTTGCCAATCAGGCTAATACCGTGCATACCGTAGGGGAAGAAGTAAAAGAAGATCTTTTTGATTTATCTCCATCAGTAAAAGGAAAAGCCTATTGGCTTGATGCAAAAACAATAGAATTTAAGCCTGCTGCATGGTTAGACGCAGATAAACAATACACCGTAAAATTTAAGTTAGGCAAAGTAACCAAAGTACCTGATAAGTATAAGGATTTTAAATTCAGCCTTAAAACGGTAAAGCCTTCCTTTAAAGTGTCTGATGAAGGTTTGCGTAGCAATGGAAGTAAAAATAAAATGACATTAAGCGGCGATATAGAAACGGCTGATGTAGAAAAAGGCGCTGAGGTAGAAAAATTATTAACAGCTACGCAAAATAATAAAGCAGTAAAAATAAACTGGCAACACAATGATGCTACAAAAATTCATGGTTATACTATTGATAATATTGAAAGAGGTAAGGATGAGAATAACCTGGTATTGATATGGAACGGAAAGCCCATGAATATGGATGTACAAGGCACCAAAACCTTGCCTGTGCCGGCTGAAGGAGAATTTAAAGTTTTAAATGTAGTATCCGTATTGGATGCACAGCAATATGCATCGGTACAGTTTAGCAATCCTATTGCAATAGGGCAGGATCTAACCGGGCTAATAACCATTAGTGGCCAATCTGATATTTCATACACCATTAATGGTAGCGAAGTAAAAGTATTTGGTAATGGAAAATTAGAAGGAAACTATACTGTAAATATTAATACCGGCATTAAAGATACCTGGGGCAATGCGCTAGATAAAGGCTATACAGCCAATATCAATTTTGAAAACAGGATGCCTTCTGTAAAAATACATGGTAAGGGAAATATACTTCCTACAAGTGGCAGGCTGGTACTTCCTTTTGAAGCTATTAATTTGAATGCGGTAGATATTAGCATCATAAAAATTTATGAAAACAATGTGCCTCAATTTTTACAGCAAAATGATTTAGATGGCAATAATGAATTGAGGAGGGTAGCAAAACCAATAGTGCAAAAAACCATCAGGCTTGATGATGATAAAACACTTGACTTGCATAAGAAGCAACATTTTGCTTTAGATATAGATAAATATTTAAAAACAGAGCAAGGGGCTATATACCGCATTACCATTGGGTTTAGGCCTCAGTACTCACTTTATACTGCTATGGATACTACTGCAAAATCAGGTGCAGGCGATGAAGAAACTGCTGAAGCAGACGATTACAGGGATCCATCAAATAATGGCGTGGATGAAGATGATGCATTTTGGGACAGGTATGATGATTATTATCCTTATGGATATAATTGGGAAAAACGTGATGACCCTACCAGTACTTCTTACTACAACAAAGACCGCTGGGCTACCAGAAATATTTTAGCCAGCAATATTGGGCTTACCGCAAAGCGTGGCAATGACAATAGTATGAGCGTAGCCGTAAGCAATATACTTACCACAGAGCCAATGAGTGCTGTAACACTTGAGGTAATGGATTACCAGCAAACCATCATCAATACTGCTACCAGCGATAATGATGGTTTTGCCAAAATAGATTTAAAAAGAAAGCCTTATTTACTCATTGCAAAAAAAGGTAATGAACGTGGATACCTGAAATTAGATGATGGAAACTCTCTTGCCCTAAGCCGCTTTGATGTAAGTGGCGAAGAAGTAAAAAATGGAATTAAAGGATTCATCTTTGGCGAACGTGGGGTATGGCGACCAGGAGATACCATGTATCTCAACTTTATTGTAGAAGATAAAGAAAAAAAATTACCAAAAGATATGCCGGTAGAATTTAGCTTGTACACACCTACCGGGCAATTGTACAAGCACAATGTACAGGCCAATGCAACCAATGGATTTTATTTATTTAAAACTAATACCGAACCTGCCGCCCCCACAGGTAACTGGCTGGCAAAAGTAAAAGTAGGAGGAGCAAGTTTTGAAAAAAATATAAAGGTAGAAACGGTGATGCCTAACCGCTTAAAAATAAATTTAGATTTTGGTAAAGATCCCTTATTGGGGGTAAACGGTACTGCAACCGGGCAACTAAATGCAAAGTGGTTATTTGGTGCACCCGGCAAAAATTTAAAAGCAAAAATTGATGCATCTCTCTATGCTAAAAAAACTGCCTTCCCAAAATTTGCAGGTTACCAGTTTGATAACCCTACATCAAACTATGCTACCCAGCAAAAAACTATGTATGAAGGTACTTTGGATAGCTCTGGCAGTACCACATTAAAACCATCGTTTGAAGTAGATGAAGCGGCTCCGGGTATGTTATCGGCAAACCTGCTGGTAAAAGTATTTGAGCCAGGCGGAGCATTTAGCATAGATAATATGACAGTACCCTATAGCCCCTATAGCAGCTATGTAGGAATAAAATTGCCCGAAGGCGAAAAACCTTTTGATTATTTATTATCGGGTAAGATGCATACCAGCCAAATAGTAGATGTGGACAGCCGTGGCAATTATATAGCGGGCAATACTGATGTAGAAGTACAATTTTACCGCATACAATGGCGCTGGTGGTGGGATGATAATGGCGATAACCTTAGCAATTTCACACAAAATGAGTATAACAAATTAATAAAAAAGGAAACGTTACACCTTACTAACGGTAAAGGACAGTGGCAATTTGGCACTTCAGAAAATGAATGGGGCAGATACCTTATTTTGGTAAAAGATTTAAAGAGCGGGCATACTACCGGCTCTACATTGTACATAGATGAGCCGGGATGGCAAAGCCGCAGTGGCAATGAAGATCAAACTGCAGCTTCCATGCTTTCCTTTACTTCTGATAAACAAAAATATAATGTAGGCGATGAAGTGAGCCTGGCCATACCAAGCAGCAAAGGAGGCAGGGTATTGGTGAGTATAGAAAATGGCAGCAGGGTATTAAAAACATTTTGGCAGGAAACTACACAGGGGCAAACAATGGTAAAATTTAAGGCAGATGAAAGTATGTCGCCAAATGTATATGCTACTGTAAGCCTTTTGCAGCCTCATTCTCAAACCATCAACGATTTGCCCATTCGTATGTATGGCTCCATCCCAATTTTTGTAGAAGATAAAAACACAATCCTTAACCCCGTAATAAATATTCCAAACAGCATCAGGCCTGAGCAAAATGTTTCTTTTAGCATTAGTGAAAAAAATGGGAAAGAAATGTCTTACTGTGTGGCCATAGTAGATGAAGGATTGTTGGATTTAACCCGGTTTAAAACTCCAAATCCTCATGATGCGTTTTATGCCCGTGAGGCGCTCGGCGTAAAAAGTTTTGATATGTTTGATTATGTAATAGGCGCATGGGGTGGCGATTTGGAACGAATCTTAACCATTGGTGGAGATGCTGATGCCGGTCCTGTTACTCAAAAGACAGCCAACCGTTTTGTACCTGTTGTAAAATATTTAGGCCCTTTTCATTTAAGTAAAAATCAAACACAACAGCAAAGTTTTACATTGCCTGCATACATAGGCTCAGTAAGGGCAATGGTAGTGGCGGCTAATGATGGCAGCTATGGTGCTACAGAAAAAACAATTGCTGTAAAAAAACCTTTGATGATGCTGGCAACCATGCCAAGGGTACTAGGCCCTGGCGAAACCATCAAGCTGCCGGTTACGGTTTTTGCAATGGAAAATTTTATTAAAAAAGTAAATGTTTCTTTAAAAGCAAATCCATTTTTAGAAGTACTAGGCCCCGATGTTCAATCAGTTGATTTTGCAACTACTGGCGAAAAAATGCTTTACTATGATGTGAGAGTAAAACCAAATACCGGTATTGGCACAGTAAAGTTAACGGCCACATCCGGCTCCGAAAAAGCAGATTATGATGTATCATTAGATATACGCAACCCCAATCCGCCGGTTACCAGTATTAGCCAGATTACATTGGCTCCCGGCCAGCAATGGAAAACTACCGCAAGCCCTATTGGTATTGCTTCTACAAGCACTTCTACTATCGAAATATCAAGCATACCTTCTATGAATTTGCAAAAGAGGCTTGATTATTTAATTGATTATCCACATGGTTGTATTGAGCAAACCACATCGGCTGTGTTTCCGCAGTTGGTACTAAACCAGCTTACAGATTTAAATGACTATCAAAAAGCACAGGTAGATAAAAATGTAAGAGCCGGCATTGCAAAAATTCAAAATTTTCAGATGCCCGACGGAGGCTTTAGCTATTGGCCCAATACCGGCCCAAGCGATGATTGGGGTACCAACTATGCCGGCCATTTTTTAATAGAAGCACAAAGTAATGGTTATGTAGTAAGCGATAATTTATTGCAACAATGGAAAAATTATCAACGGGGCAAAGCCAATAGCTGGGCACCTTCTACTACCAATTTTTATGGTGGGGATTTAATGCAGGCATATCGTTTATACACTCTTGCTTTGGCTAAAGCGCCCGAACTGGGCGCTATGAACCGTTTGAAAGAGTTTAAATATTTATCTCCGGAAGCAAAATGGAGGCTTGCTGCGGCTTATAAATTAGCAGGACAGGATGCAATAGCTCAAAGCCTTGTAAGCGGATTGCCAACATCTTTTTCTCCCATCGTAAACCCGGGCATCACTTATGGCTCCGATACAAGAGATGAAGCAATGGTATTGGAAACACTAACGCTACTGGGTAAACGCAATCAAGCACAGGTGCTGATGATGGATATTGCTTCAAAGCTTGCTCAGGATAATTGGTACAGTACCCAGACTACTGCGTATAGTTTAATTGCCATTGCTAAATTTTGCGGTAAAAATCCAAGCGGTGCCAAAATTATTTCTACGGCAAATATTGATGGTAGCCAAACAGCTATCAATTCTTCTACTTATTTAAAAGATTTACCACTTACTTTTAAAAATCAAAGCGGAAGCAATGTAGTTATCACCAACAAAGGCAACAATACCTTGTATGTAAGAATCATTACCAAAGGGCAGCCACTTGCAGGAGATAGCTTAAGTGTAAAAAATAATCCTGCTATGTTGAGTATGAGTGTAAGTTACCTGTCGCAGGATGGTAAAAATATTGAAGTATCTAAACTGGCACAGGGAACAGATTTTGTAGCAAAAGTTACTTTAAAAAATCCCGGTGGGCATGGGTATTATTCACAAATGGCGCTTACGCAAATATTTCCGAGTGGGTGGGAAATATTAAATGCCCGAATGATAGGTGGCGAGGGAGCTTTTAGTTCATCCCCATCTACCTACCAGGATACCAGGGATGACAGAGTGTACACTTATTTTAATATTAATGCCGGGCAAACATTGACTTATTATGTACAATTAAATGCGTCTTACCTTGGCCGTTATTTTTTACCTGGGGTATTTTGCGAAGCCATGTACGATAATAATATCAGCGCCGGTGTAAATGGTAAATGGGTAGAAGTAGTTGGAAAATAAAACCTAAAATACGAGCAATTCTTTTTTGAAGGATGGAGAACGATATTTTTTTGTTTTTCATTCTTCAAAAATTTTTATAAATCATTTTTCTCTTGTCGATTTTACATAAAATACAATCGCTTCATACATTTTCAAAAATAAAAATATTATCAGCAGTAGGGCTGCTGATTTGGTTTTGGCTATGCCTGCCGCATCAATTATTTAACGAGCCTACAAGCTATGTAATAGAAGATGCAGATGGAAACCTGTTGAGCGCTACCATTGCCGCAGATGGCCAATGGAGGTTTCCATATAATAAATCGGTGCCTCAAAAATTTATTGACTGCATTACCAGTTTTGAAGACCATCGTTTTTTTTATCACCCGGGTATTGACCTGATATCGCTTTGGCGTGCCACTATTAAAAATATTAAAACCGGCAAAATAGTACAGGGGGGCAGTACACTAACGATGCAGGTTATACGCCTTTCGCAAAAAAATGATGCAAGAAATTTTATCAATAAAATTAAAGAAAGCATTTTGGCTGTAAGGCTCGAAATGTCTTATTCTAAACACGAAATATTGGCATTATACGCCAGCAATGCACCATTTGGCAGCAATGTAGTAGGGTTAGATGCAGCAGCCTGGCGATATTTTGGGCGAAGTGCCAATAAACTAAGCTGGGCCGAAATGGCTACACTTGCGGTGCTGCCCAATGCACCATCATTGGTACATCCCGGGCGCAACAGAGATTTGCTTTTGCAAAAACGAAACATGCTTTTGGATAAACTTTTTGCAAACAATAAAATTAGTAAGTCTGAATGTGATTTAGCAAAATTAGAGCCCCTGCCCGGTGCGCCTTTAGCCTTGCCACAGTTTGCCCCACATCTGTTGCAGCGTTTTAAAAAAGAAAATATCTCCGGAAGTACCAAAATAGAAACAACCATCAATAGCGCCTTACAAAAAAATATCAGTAGAATTATTCAACAGCATCACAATATTTTAAAGGGCAATGGCATTAACAATGCTTGTGCGCTGGTGCTGGATGTAGAAACGGGTAATACTCTTGCTTATGTAGGTAATATAAATGAGCAGGGAGTAAAAGAAATGGAAAGCGATGTAGATGTTATTGCGGCTCCACGCAGCCCGGGCAGCGCTTTAAAGCCGGTACTTTATGCAGCAATGCTAAGTGATGGATTAATTTTGCCCAATGCCCTGGTGCCCGATATTCCTACACAGATTGGTAGTTATGTTCCCAAAAATTTTGATTTGGGATACGATGGAGCCGTGCCTGCAAGCAGGGCATTGGCAAGGAGTTTAAATATACCGGCAGTAAAATTATTGCAGCAATATAAGTATCAGCGTTTTTACGAAACCCTGCAACAGTGCGGCATTACTACTCTCAACCGTACAGCCGATACCTATGGCCTCAGCCTCATACTGGGAGGCTGCGAAGTAAATATGTGGGATATGGCAGGCATGTATTCAAGCATGGCCAGGATGCTAAACCACCAGGCTATTAATAAGGGTAAAACTAATCCTGCAGATTTTCATGCGCCAAACTATATTAAAAACGGCCCCATTCGGCAATTGAATAAAACGCCGGTGCCATTTGATGCAACTTCCATCTGGTTTATATTTCAGGCAATGGAAGAAGTAATGCGTCCGGGCGAAGAAGGCTTGTGGCAAGAGTTTTCATCTTCACAAAAAATAGCCTGGAAAACCGGCACCAGCTTTGGTTTTAGAGATGGATGGGCTATTGGAATTACACCTAAAAATGTAGTAGCCGTATGGGTAGGCAATGCTGATGGCGAAGGCAGGCCGGGGCTGGTAGGTGTACAAACAGCAGCGCCCATTATGTTTGATATTTTTCGTTTATTGCCCAGCGTTAGTTGGTTTGCCAGGCCAGCTTATAATTTTACTTTTGTACCCGTATGCCGGCAGAGTGGCTATCGTGCCAATATAGATTGCCCCGATGTAGATACTTTATTTATGCCCCAAAATGCTATTAAATCGCCCCTTTGTCCTTACCATAAAATAATACATTTAGACCCTTCAGGAACCTATCAGGTAACTGCTCAATGCGAAAGCCCCACAGCCATGCTTCACAAAAGCTGGTTTATTTTACCACCGGCAATGGAGTATTATTATAAACAAAAAAATGCTGATTATAAGGTATTGCCAGCTTTTAAGCCGGGTTGCGATTATACACAGGCTGCTAAAGAAATGGAAATCATTTATCCGCAGCAGGATGCAAAAATTTATGTACCGCTTGAGATAAGCGGCGAAAAAGGTAAAACAATTTTTACTGCTACGCATCGCAAACAGGGAATGAAAATTTTTTGGAGCCTGGATGATACGTTTGTAGGTACCACACAAAATTTTCATCAATTGGCGCTTGACCCTTCGCCGGGTAAACACATCATTACCTTAACAGATGAAAATGGAGTAAGCATTAGCCGTAGCTTTGAAATATTAGAAAAAGAAAAATAAAAGATGAAAAGCCATCTTGTTTAGTGCCAGGGAAAATGATAAATGTTACTGTTACATGAATTTCTATTTTATGATTGGCACTCATTTATTAAATTAATTAATTTGCTTATTTTTATTTCCTAAAATTTTTTTCTTATGCCTTTACACATGGTAGATGACCCCGATGGTCAGGATGATTATAATGATAACAGTGGCGGCGGCGGCAATAGCGGCGGCGGTACAGGAGGCGGTGGCCTTCTAAGTTTTCTTCCTTTATTGCTTGGCCTCTTTGGTGGAGGCGGTGGCAGGGGTAAGGGATTTATTGTATTATTGGTATTAGCTGCCGGAGCCTATTTTTTATTTGGTAAAACTGCCTGCAATAATGGTATTACCTCTACTGTATCAAATATTTTTTCAAGCTCTGGTTATAATTTTGACCCTAACGAAACCAGGAAAGCAAGCGTATATGAAGGATTGGAAGATGACAATACCAAAAATCCATTACCGGAGGCGGTATCATTAGCTGCGTTTGCGCCTAACCGTTTGAACCAGGGTAGCCAGGGAAGTTGCGTAGCCTGGAGCAGTGTATATGGCGCCCGTACTATCTTAGAAGCAGCAAGTACCCGTCAAAACCCTAATCAAATAGCCTATAGCCCGGCATTTGTATATAATAATATTGCGCTGGATGATTGCCAGGGTTCTTACATACAAAAAGCAATGGAGTTTATGCAGCAACAAGGTGCTGTAAGGCTGAGCGATTTTGCTTATGACGAAAACAATTGTAGCAGGCAGGCAAATAGCAGCCTGCTGGCAGAAGCTGCCCAAAATCGTATTCATGGTTTTCACAGGCTTACAGAAACGGATGATGTAAATGGTATCAATATCAGGGCTATAAAAGAGCATCTTGCAAAAGATGCACCCGTAGTAATTGGTATGATGGTAGGTGGTACTTTTATGCAAGGAATGATGGGACAAAAAGTATGGCACCCAACCAGCGAAGATGAGCAGCAGGTTGGTTTTGGTGGCCATGCCATGTGTGTAATAGGATATGATGACAGGGTAGAGGGAGGGGCTTTTCAAATAATGAATAGCTGGGGGCCGGAGTGGGGGCAAAATGGAATAGCGTTTGTCCGTTATGGTGATTTTAAACAGTTTGTAAGAGAAGCTTACGGGCTTGATCCATTGCCTAAAAGAGGAGCAGCATTAAACATTGCATTTGAATGTACCGTTGGTTTGATAAACAATGATACCAAACAAAATATTACTCTCAGAGCAGGTAATGGTAATATTTTTAACACCGTATCTCCTATTAAAAAAGGTACAAAATTTAAAATAGAAATTAAGAATGCATTGGAATGCTATATCTATATTTTTACCCCAGACTCTACCGGTAAAAGTTTTGTACTATTTCCATACAAACCCATCCACTCAGCTTATTGCGGCATTACCGGCTATCGCCTTTTTCCTCGAAGAGAGTCAATACAGGCCGATGCCATTGGCAATAAAGATTATATGGGTGTAGTAGTCAGCAAGCAGGAATTGAACTACAATGCTATAAACACTGCCATTAATAATAGCCGCCAGACAGACTATGCTGCAAAATTAAATGAGGCCGTTGCGGCTAATGCTATTAAAAATGTAAGATTTAGCACCGGGCCTAATGGAAGTATTTATTTTAAAACAGATGCAGATCAAAACAATATTGTGGCATGCACAGTAGAAATTGATAAACAATAACAACTCAACTCAACTATAACCCGGGTAAGCCTTTTGGCTTACCCTTTTTAGTGCGTCAGGCATAGCACATCAACAGTGTTTATAAAAAAACTTTTCTCATTGCTACTTATTAATTATTAACTTTATTCTCTCTGATAAACCTTTGAAAAATATTTTCTTCTACTTAAACAATTGTTATGAAAAAATATTTTTCTCTTACTGCCATTGTAACATTATTTTTTTCTGCTATTACTTTTTCACAGCCCAATCTGATTGTAAGCCAAAGCACGCTACTTACATCAAATGTAAGTACAGGTAATGCTCTTCAATTAAGTTATAACATAAAGAATATTGGCAATGCTGCTTCGCAACAGTGCCATTCAAGGGTTTATTTATCTACCACATCTACGCTGGGCTCAGGCGCTATTGCATTGGGCGAGTTATCTTGCGAAGCGCTTGCAGCAGGCAAGGAAACCGCAGAGGTAAAATATATAAGCCCATTACCTTATAACATAAGCGCCGCCAGCTATTATGTTTTTATAAAGGCAGATTCCAGAAATGAAGTAGCTGAAACAGATGAAAATAATAATTTTATTATGGCTACTTCATTGCAGGTAAATGCCACTGCAGGCGGGCAGCAAAACCTTCCATATCCAATTATTTTTATTCATGGCCTTAATTCAGATCAGCACACCTGGGATCCATTAATCAATGACCTTAAAAATTTATTTGGTTGGTCGTATGGCGGCAATATGGATTTTTGTCTCAACCAGGATGGCAACTTAGCCACATCCAATAAAGCAACAGATTACAAAGACTGGACAAACCTATCTTCATTAAGCGCAAAGGATTTTTATACTATTAACTTTAATGTAAGCCCAACAGGTACATCGCCTGCTGATAGTTATGAAAGTAACCAATCTGCCATTACAAAGCAGGGCTTAGCCGTACGAGATGCAATAGCGCATGTATTGCAGGTAACAGGTAAAGATAAAGTAATACTGGTAGGCCATAGCATGGGTGGGCTTGCATCTCGTGAGTATTTGCAAAATGCTTCGCTTTGGCAGCCTGATGCAAAGCACCATGTTGCAAAATTAGTAAGCCTCGCTGTGCCGCATGGAGGTAGCAATGCCAGCGGTTTTGGGCTTACCAGTGTAGATGAAAAATCAGAAGCCGTTAGAGACCTTCGTATTTATTTTTCCGGCGCCTCCAAGCCGGGCACTTATTTATTTGGCAGTGTAGAAAATACAAGTAGTATTGATAAGCCTTACAACAATATTGATGTAAACTGTAATGGTATCAGCGGTGATAATACTACCGTAGTTGGGCTCAATCAAAAAACTATCCCTACTGATGTGGCGTACTCTTGTGTAATAGGAACCAATAGTATATTAGGTGGCGATGGAGTTGTACAAACCCCACAGGCAAATCTAAAAAATTATTATCCTTCGCTGGCAGTAGATACATTTATTAGCAAAGCACCGGCATTTACTGTAATATGGCATACCGAAGTGCAGAAGCAAACAGCTACCGTAGTAAAAGCCATGGACGAGCCTTACAACAACACAGCTTATGATGTAGCTTTTGATAAAAATTATTTTGGCAATTTTACTGTTCAGAGTGCAGGGGCTGTATCAGCAACTGATGTAGATGACTACAAGTTTACTGCGCCATCCGATGGGGTGATTAAACTTAACCTGTTTGATTTGCCAATACCAAGTGTACAATTAGATGTATTGGATAATACTTCTGCAAATGTGTACACTGCATCTTCTGCCTCCAAAGCAGATACTACTTTCAGCTTTCCGGTAAATACCGGCAATTACAATTTTTCAGTATCAGGCATTGCCGATCCCTCTGCATGGATAACCCCTTATGCCTTTAAACTAACCTTTACACCCAATGTAATTTTGCCACTGCATTTATTAAATTTTACTGCTACGCAAATAGCTTCGCAAGTGAAGTTGCATTGGCTTACTACCAACGAAGTAAATACTTCTAATTTTGTGATTGAACATAGCGCCAATGCTATCACCTGGCAACCCATTGGTAATGTAGCTTCAGCAAATACCAACTCTGCCGATTATAATTTTACAGATCAAAACCCGGTAAACGGATACAATTATTACCGCCTAAAAATGTTGGATAAAGATGGGGCATTTACATATTCTGCAGTACAGGCAATATATTTTGATGATGTGATACAGGCGTTTACACTATCGCCCAACCCGGCTGTAAGCATGGTGGTTATTCATTTTGCGCAGCCTGTAAATAATGCAGTAATTACCCTGATGGATGCACAAGGCAGAAAATTGTCAGAAAAAAATTATAATGGAATGGCTGTTACTAATTATAACATGCCTGTACTAAACCTTCCTGCCGGTGTGTATTTTATTACAATAAGTACAGCTAAGCAGTTAAGTACACAAAGGCTTGTAATTATAAAGTAATCATTTTAATGTCGGTTAAGGATTTTAAGGGATACTGTTTAGTAAAAATTTATCTTTGTAAAAAATTAAAATAATGCTCAAAAGATTTTCAATTGTATTGTTGCTGTTTTTTTCAGGAATAGCTGTAATGGCTCAACAAGCTCATTTGTACAACCCCAATGCCGATGCAGCTAAGGATATTGCCGATGCAATAGCAAAAGCAAAGGCAGAGCATAAGTTTGTATTGATACAAGGCGGAGGAAATTGGTGCAAGTGGTGTATTGAGTTTGCCAGATTTGCCAAAGCCGATGCACAAATAGACTCTGTAATACAAACAGGCTTTATAGTGTATCACCTCAATTACAGCAAGGAAAATGACAATCATGCCATGTTTTCAAAATTAGGTTACCCTCAGCGGTTTGGCTACCCGGTGTTTGTAATATTAAATGGCGATGGACAAAGAATACATACACAAAACAGTGAGTATTTAGAAAATGGAAAAGGAAGCTATGATAAAAATAAAGTTCAATCTTTTTTAGAAATGTGGAGCCCACATGCACTTGACCCGCATGTATGGGGCGATAAATAATTTTAAACCAGGCATAGGTAGAGCCATTCGTTTTGAATGGCTTATTTTTTATATTTACCAATATTTAATTGTAATGAATAGCAAATTTTTGAACATAGTAATGCACCCTTTCAAGTTCAGGCTTTTTCTTTTGTATAAATTGCCAAGCGCCTATTTTTCGGGTGTGCGTGTACGTTATTTAGATGATGAAAAATGTGCCGTTACTGTGCCGTACAAATGGTTTAGCCAAAACCCATTTAAAAGCACTTATTTTGCCTGCCTGGCTATGGCTGCCGAAATGAGTACAGGCGTATTGGCAATGTCAAACACTTATGGGCAAAAGCCGGCAGTAAGTATGCTGGTACTAAAAGTAGAAGGCGATTTTTATAAAAAAGCAAACAGCCTCACCACCTTTATTTGCGAAGATGGACAAAGAATAGCCCAGGTAATTAAAGATGCCATAGTTCAGAGAAATAGCACAATAATTACAGCACATACTATTGGCAAAAACAAAGAGGGCCAGGTAGTGGCTAATTTTGCAGTTACCTGGTCATTTAAAGCAAAAAGCAAGTAGAAACTATCTCAACCTAAAATGTGTAAATTGCAAGGACAAAAAGGTTAAACCAGTTGTTGTAAAAACACTCTTTTACAACCGTCCTTTTTTAAAAGTTTTATTATGGCAACAGAATTGCGAAAACAACAGGCATTAGAATACCACTCACAAGGGCGGCCCGGAAAAATTGAGGTAGTGCCAACTAAAGAAGCCAAAACGCAAAGAGATTTATCTCTTGCTTACTCGCCGGGTGTGGCCGAGCCCTGTAAAGAAATTGCAAATAACCCTGAAGAAGTTTATAAATACACAGCTAAAGGAAATCTGGTAGGCGTAATAAGTAATGGTACGGCAGTATTGGGCCTTGGCAATATTGGCCCCGCTGCTGGCAAGCCCGTAATGGAAGGCAAGGGAGTGCTCTTTAAAGTATTTGCAGATATTGATGTATTTGATATTGAAATAAATGAAACCGACCCCGTAAAGTTTGTACAAATAGTAAAAGCCCTTGAGCCTACTTTTGGCGGTATCAATCTCGAAGATATAAAGGCACCCGAATGTTTTTATATAGAGCAGGAATTAAAAGCTCAATGCAACATCCCCGTAATGCATGATGATCAGCATGGAACAGCAATCATTTCTGCTGCGGCATTATTAAATGCGCTGGAGATACAACGTAAAAAAATTGATAAAGTAAAAATTGTAGTAAATGGCGCAGGTGCAGCAGCTATGGCCTGCATTAAGCTCTATGTATCTTTAGGTGCAAAGCCCGAAAATTTTATCGTGTTTGATAAAGACGGTGTACTGCACAAGGGCAGAAAAGATATAGAAGAACTAAAACAGGCTTTTACCATTGCGGAAAAATATAAAGACTACAATTTAGAAAAAGCATTAAAAGATGCAGATGTATTTGTGGGGCTAAGTGTAGGCAATGTACTCAACCAGGCAATGATAAAATCTATGGCAAGGAACCCCATTGTATTTGCCATGGCAAACCCCGACCCCGAAATTACTTATGAAGAAGCCACGGCTGCCCGAAAAGATATTATTATGGCTACCGGCCGAAGCGATTATCCTAATCAGGTAAACAATGTTTTAGGCTTCCCATATATTTTTCGTGGAGCCCTCGACGTTAGGGCCACACAAATTAATGAAGCAATGAAACTGGCTGCTGTAAAAGCATTGGCCGAATTAGCCAAAACCATTGTGCCTGATATTGTAAACCTTGCCTACAACGAAAAAAATATTGCATTTGGGCCAACATATATTATTCCAAAGCCTGTAGATCCCAGGCTGCTGGCCACCGTAGCCCCCGCAGTAGCTAAAGCTGCTATTGAAAGTGGCGTATCAAGGCAACTCATTACCGATTGGGATGCCTATACCATAGAATTAAATAAAAGGCTGGGGCTCGATAATCAGCTAAGCCGTGCTATTGGAAACAAAGCCCGGAGAGACCCCAAACGGGTAGTGTTTGCCGATGCAGAAAATGTAAAAGTACTCAAAGCAGCACAGCTTGTACTCGACGAAAAAATCGGGTACCCCATACTGTTAGGCGACCCCACCAGGATAAAAAAATTAGCGCTCGCCAATTCTGTAGAAGTAGATAATATGCCCATTATAGACCCCAAGGCAGAGGAGACAGAAGAAATGCGCAGGCAATTTGGCGAACTGTTTTTTGCAAAGCGAAGCCGCAAAGGAGTAAATAAATACGAATCATTTAAAGTAATGAAAGAGCGCAATCATTTTGGTTGTATGCTGGTAGAAACCGGCGTGGCAGATTGTATGATTAGCGGCCTTAGCCGAAATTACCCCGATGCCATTCGTCCCGCCATCGAAATTATTGGTACAGAACCCGGCGTAAAAAAAATAGCCGGCATGTATTTATTATTTACCAAAAGAGGGCCCCTTTTTCTCGCCGACACTACTGTAAACTTTAACCCCACTTCCGAAGAACTTGCAGAAATTACCCTGCTGGTAGCAAAAGAAGTAAAGCAATTTAATATTGTACCCAAAATAGCCATGCTCTCTTACTCTAATTTCGGAAGCAGCAACTCTGCAGAAGCTAAGCTGGTACAAAAAGCACGTGAAATTGTAAAAACTAAAGAGCCTTCTTTAATTTGTGATGGAGAAATACAAGGCATACTCGCCTTCAACAAAGAAATTTTAAAAGAAAATTATCCCTTTACCGAACTGGTAAGCGGCGAAGTAAACACCCTTATTTTTCCCAACCTTGCTGCCGGCAATATTGCCTATAACCTCTTGCAGGAAGTAGGCGGGGCAGATAGCATTGGCCCCATATTATTAGGCCTCAATAAACCGGTACACGTATTGCAATTAGGCAGCAGCATCCGCAGCATTTACAATATGGTGGTAATAGCAGTGGTAGATGCACAACAAAAATGCAAAACAGATACCCGGGAAGAAGTACGAAAAAGTAAATGGTGGAAAAGGCCGGCCAAAACAAATAACTTAGCTGATGGAAAATAAATCAAATTTAATGTATAAAATTTTAGGGCGTTCCTTGCGGACGGGCTTTTCGCTGCAATCTTTTTTCTCCTCAAAGGCAGGAGAAAAAAGGATTTACGCTACAATCCCTAACGCATACACGAAGTTTATACCTTTAGCCTCAAAGTATTAAAATAATTATACCGTAATGAATTTTTTTACACATTTTGGAAAATACCTGCTGATGCTCAAAGGGATGATCAGCAAACCCGAAAATGCAAAAGTTTACTGGAAAGAATTTATGCATCAATGCTCCGATATTGGCGTAGGTTCGTTAGGAATTGTATGTATTATTTCTTTATTCATGGGCGCTGTAAGTACGGTACAAACAGCCTACCAATTAGTAAGCCCACTCATTTCTAAAACCACCATTGCACAAATAGTAAGAGATACCGTTATCCTGGAGTTTGCCCCCACATTGGTTTGTATAGTACTAGCCGGGGTTGTAGGCAGCAAAATAGCAAGCGAACTGGGCAATATGAGGGTAAGCGAGCAAATAGACGCCTTAGAAATAATGGGAATCAATACTAAAACATTTTTGGTAATGCCAAAAATTGCCGCAGCCATCGTTACCATACCCTTAATGGTAATTTTAGCAATGGCCTTGGGTATTTATGGCGGGCGTCTTGCCGGTGAAGCATCCAATATTTTATCTGCCGACACTTACGACAGGGGGCTTATGCAAAATTTTATGCCATACAATGTAACTTTTGCACTTATCAAAGCATATACTTTTGCATTTATCATTAGCAGCATACCAGCTTATTTTGGATATTTTGTACAAGGTGGCTCTCTCGAAATCGGAAGGTCGAGCACCAAATCGGTGGTAGTAAGCTGCATCATGATTTTATTGGCAGATTATGCCTTGGCTGCATTGTTGCTCTGACAAATAATTTTTTTTTGAAACATTTGGTATGATTGAATTTAAAAATATTAAAAAAAGATTTGGAGATAAAGTAGTGCTCGATGGGGTAAGCCATGTAATGGAAACCGGTAAAACCAATCTCATCATTGGCACCAGTGGAAGTGGCAAAACAGTACTGCAAAAATGCCTGGTAGGATTGTTTGAGCCAGATGAAGGCGAAATTATTTATGATGGCAGAAGCTTTACAGATATGTCGCAGGAAGAAAGAAAGCTCCTCAGGCAACAAATAGGAATGCTCTTTCAGGGCTCTGCACTGTTTGACAGTATGACGGTAGAAGAAAATATTCAATTTCCCTTAAACATGTTTACCAACGATAGCAACAGCAAAAAATTACAAAGGGTAAACGAAGTGCTGGAAAGAGTAAACCTGGTAGGCAGCAATAAAAAAAAGCCATCAGAAATAAGTGGGGGTATGAAAAAAAGAGTAGGTATTGCAAGAGCCATTGTTCTGAATCCTAAATATCTTTTTTGCGATGAGCCTAACTCCGGCCTCGACCCTAAAACATCGATGGTAATTGACAAACTGATTAAAGAATTAACAACAGAATATAATATTACCACCATTATCAATACGCATGATATGAATAGTGTAATGGAAATAGGAGATAATATTTTGTACATGGTAAATGGAAAAAAAGAATGGACCGGCAATAGCAAAGACATTATTTTTTCAGACAACAAACAATTAAACGAATTTATTTTTGCTTCAGAGTTTTTGCAAGATGCCAAAACCATGCGTATGCTTGAAGCACAAGGCAAAATGGATGGTAACGGTAATATGGTAAATAAATGAAAGAGTAAATCATAATAATTTCATCCTTTGTTTAATACAATTTTCCTGCATTCCACACTGCCGCAGATATGCAGCAAGGCATTTGTGCAATGCGTATCAATGCATTTGAAACTATTTGATTTTATTGGTAAATATTTTTAGTGAGTCAGGTTATAGGAAGTTCCGGTTGCTGAGGACAGCAACCGGTAAGAAAAGGTGATCTTGCAGAAAACCTGCGCCTTCAGGGTCGAATTTATTTTCTCTACTGATTAATGAGCGCTTATGGCCAGCCAGGCCATCATGCCCATGCCATGCTCTATGGCATTTTCATCAATATTAAATGTTGGCGTATGTACACCACTGGTGATATTTTTTTCTTTATTACCTACGCCAAGCCTGAAAAAACATCCGGGTATTTTATGCGAATAATAAGCAAAATCTTCGGCGCCCATACGCAATTCTGTTTCGGATACTTTATTATCTCCGGCATATTTTTTTGCCTGCACCATGGCTGCTTTGCTTAGCGCTTCATTATTTAAAACAAATGGATACCCTACATCAATTTTTATTTCGGCTGTAGCGCCCATGGCATGCACCAACTCTTCTGTTTGCTTTATTATTAACTCATGTGCTTTAAATCTCCACTCCTCATTCATTGCCCTAAAAGTGCCCATCAGCTTTACTTCTGATGGAATTACATTGGTAGTATTGCCTCCCTGAAAAGAGGTGATGGATAATACCGAAGGATTAAATGGGTTATTGTGCCTGCTGATGATTTGCTGAAGGCTTATAATTAAATGCGAAGCTATTAAAATAGTATCTGCAGTTAACTGTGGTGCAGCAGCATGGCCCCCTTTTGCTTTGATGGTAATATATATTTCATCTGCACTTGCCATTACCATGCCTCCACGAAAGCTAAATTCTCCAACCTCCAGGCCGGGGTGCACATGCAGGGCAAATATTTTTTCGGGGGCAGGATTTTCCAGCACGCCTTCATTGATGAGTAAGCTGGCGCCTCCGGGATTTTTTTCTTCGCCGGGTTGAAAAATTAATTTTACGGTGCCTTCCCACTCGTTTTTTGTTTCACTTAATATTTTGGCAGCTCCCAGCAGGCAGGTGGTATGTACATCATGCCCACAAGCATGCATTACAGCATTGTTTTTTGATTTATACGCTACATCGTTTTCTTCTGTAATGGGCAATGCATCCATATCGGCACGCAGGGCAATTATTTTTGATGTAGGGTTTCGCCCTTCTATAAGCCCTATTACTCCTGTTTGTGCTTTTATTTCAAAAGGAATATGATAGGATGTAAGTTTTTCCTGTATATATTTTGAGGTTTGAAATTCTACATAACTCAACTCGGGGTTGGCATGCAGATGATGCCTTATTTGGATAAACTCATCTTTATATTTTTGGGAGAGGGCTTTTATTTTTTCTAACATATTTATTTTTTACACTGTGAAGGTAATTAACCAATGCTAAAAAAAGAACTCCGGCTTTAACTGCCGGAGTAATGACTTTTTAAAACAAATGAATATTTTATTTATTGCATTGCATTTAGTTTATCCGGGCTTACTTCGATGGTTTCGGGCAAAATATAAATATTTCCCGAAACTATTTTTTGCGACTGAATAAGTTTGCGGTACTTATCGGCTTCACCCTTATCTGAAAAATTGCCAAATTTTAATTTTATATAAGGTATTTGGTAAGTCATATATACTTTTTGCTCGGGAAATTGCTGCAACAATTTTGTACGTACCTGCATGGCCAATGCCCTGTCATTGGTATTGAGCAGCATAAGCCGGTATCCCTTTGAGGCTTTTATCATCTTGGTAACATAATGATTGTAGTCTGCCATTTTTTGGCCCAAAAGGTCAATACGGTTGTCTTTTAATATGGTAACGGTGCCATGCGCCAAACTATCTGCCGGGGGCTGCTGTGCAAGTGCGGAGCCAGTGATTGCTATAAAAAATTGTAGAAAAAAACCTGTTTTCATCTTTGTAATTTAGGATGTATGATTTGCAAAAACCATTCCAGCATTATGGTGCTGCCGGTTAATTGCTAAAGTAGCCAAGCCTGTTAGAGCCGGCTTTTACCAACTGCTCTGCAAATATATTATTATTGCTTTTAATGATTGCTTTTATTCCTACAGCATCGGTAAGGTGTTGCCGTATCAATTTTATTTTTTCTATGTCAGAATCAGCATTCAAAACCCCGGTACCGGCCTGTAAATAATCTACACCTGCAATACCATACAAGTCGCAGCATTTTATTATTTCATCATTGGTGAGTTCCATGGTTTCAATAATAATTTTTATTGTCTTTTGTTTTGATTTTACAATGGGTAAGATGGCGTTTAGCTCCTGGGCAAGGTACTGCCAATCGTTGTTTTTTAATGCTGCCATATTGATTGTTACATCTAACTCATCTGCACCATCTAAAATAGCTAAAACTATTTCGGCAAGTTTGGCTTCGGTGGCGCTGTAGCCATAGGGATAGCCAATTACGGTGGCTATTTTGATGTGGGTATTGGTCAAAAAACTTTTTGCTTTTTTTACAAACAAGGGTGGTATGCATACGGCAGCATAATTGTGTTGCTTCGCCTGGCTGCATAGCTTTTGAATATGAGAAAGTAATGTAGTGGGCTGTAAATAACTATACTCTATGCAGGATGATAATGGAGGGTTCATAAATTAAAAAAAACTTTGTATATAAATGCTGATGGAAGCGATACTGCTGAAACCAATAGCCCTGATTGAAGCGGTAGCTGCCGCAAAGCGGCACTACAAGCGAAAAGCAGGACCACTGCCGGGTAGCGGTATGCCGACCGGCTCCTTTAAAAAAAATTAATAGCCTGCTTTGGCGCCACCAATATTTTCAATAGGGTGCCAGGTGGTTTTTATTTCCTGAGTATCTTGTATAAAATAGGGCGATTGTGCATCAATATTTTCCCATAGTATTTTGTCATAAAAAATTACTCTCTTTAAATTGTTGGATGCTTTTAGTTGTATGGCATTTTTGATGTCGGCATCGTTTTCGCAAAATACTACTGCATTTACATCCATGTGGTCGGCAAAGTATGGGTATAATTCTGAAATTTTACCGGTTAAAATATTGACTACGCCTGCCGGTACATCCGACGAATTAAGTACTTCTGCAAAAGTAACGGCACACAGGGGTTTGGTATAAGAAGCCAGCACTACGCAGGTGTTACCGCCTGCAATGATGGGCGCTACTACAGATACCAGGCCAAGCAGCGATGTTTGTTGCGGCGCAATGGCTGCTACCACACCGGTAGGCTCGGGATTAGAAAAATTAAAATGCGATGATGCTACCGGATTAACGGAGCTGAGTACCTGCTGAAATTTATCGCACCAGCCTGCATAATAAATGAGCCGGTCAATAGAAAGGGTTACTTCTTTTTCTGCAAGTGTGGTTGATATATTTTGCCTGCATAGCTCCTCTATAAATTGTGCTTTTCTGCCTTCGAGCATTTCGGCAATGCGGTATAGTATTTGGCTGCGGTTAAATGCAGCCCTGCTGCCCCAATCGGCAAATGCAGCCCTGGCCGATACTACGGCTTCTCTAAAATCTTTTCGGGATGAGAGGCATACATTGGCAAGGGTATGGCCATTTGCATTTTGTGCTTTGTAATATCTGCCCGATTCGGTTCTTGGAAATTTTCCGCCGATGTATATTTTATAAGTCTTTAACACTTCGAGCCGTTCGGAAGCTGTTGCTTTTTTTGCAGCTACGGGTGTTTGAGTTTTTAATTTTTTTGATAAAACTTTTGTTGCCATAATATTTTTTTTCAGAAAAATAATTTTTTTAAACAAGGTTTACATAAGCATTCAATCCATGCAAACCGCCTTCTCTTCCATAGCCACTTTCTTTATATCCGCCAAAGGGCGATGTGGGGTCAAATTGATTAAAGGTATTTGCCCATACTACACCTGCCCTAAGCCGGGTGGTCATATTAAATATTTTGGAGCCTTTGTCTGTCCATACGCCTGCGCTTAGGCCATAGGGTGTATTGTTGGCTTTTTCTAATACTTCATCATCGGTTCTAAAAGTTTGAATGGTAAGTACGGGGCCAAATATTTCTTCTTGTGCTATGCGGCTGCTTTGAGCCACATTGGTAAATATGGTGGGCCTGCAGTAAAATCCTTTTTTGGGAAGTTCGCAGGGCGCTTCATACATTTCAGCTCCTTCTTTTAGCCCTATTTTTAAATATTTATGAATGGTATCTAATTGTTGTTTGCTATTGATGGCGCCTATGTCAGTATTTTTATCTAATGGGTCGCCTACAATTAAGGTTGCCAGCCTGTCTTTTAATTTTCTATACACTTCTTTAAATACCGACTCCTGCACATACAATCTTGATCCGGCGCAGCATACATGGCCCTGATTAAAAAATATACCGTTGATAACACCTTCTACTGCCTGATCAATGGGGGCATCTTCAAAAATAATATTGGCAGCTTTGCCACCCAATTCAAGCGTAGCTTTTTTGGCAGTGCCTGCAATGGCTTTTTGAATTATTTTTCCCACATCGGTAGAGCCGGTAAATGCAATTTTATTAATATCGGGATGGTTTACAATTGCTGCTCCGGTAGCGCCTGCACCGGTAATAATATTTACTACACCCGGCGGCAAATCTGCCTCCTGAATAATTTGTGCCAGCTTTAAAGCCGTTAGTGGCGTGGTTTCTGCAGGTTTTAGTACTACAGTATTGCCGGTGGCTAAGGCCGGGGCTATTTTCCAGGCTGCCATTAGCAGCGGAAAATTCCAGGGGATTATTTGCCCTGCTACCCCAAGCGGATGTGCGTTACGGTTAGGAAAAGCATAGGCCAATTTATCGGCCCAGCCGGCATAATAAAAAAAATGGTTGGCAGCAGTAGGTACATCAAAATCGCGGCTCTCTCTTATGGGTTTGCCGCCATCCAATGTTTCTATTACTGCAAGCTCTCTTGCTCTTTCCTGCATTACTCTTGCAATGCGGTAAATATATTTTGCCCGCTCTTTTGCCGGCATTTTTTTCCAGGTTTTTTCATAAGCATTGCGGGCAGCTTTTACTGCTTTGTCCACATCAGCTGCATTGGCTTCTGCTACATCTGCTAATTTTTCTTCGTTGGCAGGGTTGGTAGTGGCAAAATATTTTTTGCTTAGCGGTTTTTCAAATTTGCCATTTATAAACAGGTCGTACTTTGCATCTATCTTAGCAGCAGCCTTGCTTTCGGGAGCAGGTGCATATTTTCTTGCACTGTCAAATTTTAGTTTAAGAGTATTATTTTTTGTTGCCATAGTTTTGTTTTATAAAATGTGCCAGCGGTTATTATTTAATCAATCGAAAAATAATCTTTACCCTGGTATATCCCTGTTTTTTCTTTCATCAATTGCATCAGTACATCATTGGCCAGGCTACTGGCGCCAAAGCGAAACCATTTGTTATTCATCCAGTCTTCGCCTAATATTTCGTTGAGCATTACTAAGTAGTGCAAGGCCAGTTTCGATTTTGAAATGCCGCCTGCAGGCTTCATTCCTATCATCTTGCCGGTTTTGTAATAAAAATCTCTGATGGCCTGAAGCATTACCAACGTAACGGGCAGGGTAGCAGCAGGAGAAATTTTGCCGGTAGAAGTTTTAATAAAATCGGCGCCGGCATACATGGCTATATCACTTGCCCGTCGCACTTTATCGTAAGTTACCAGCTCTCCGGTTTCTAATATTACTTTTAGCCTTGCCTCGCCGCAGGCTTCTTTTATAGCAGCTATTTCATCAAATACAAAATTGTATTCGCCTTCCAAAAATTTGCCACGGCTTATTACCATATCTATTTCATCGGCGCCCTGCTGTACTGCATATTTTGTATCGCTTATTTTTACACTTTGCGGCGCCTGCCCACTCGGAAAAGCAGTGGCCACCGATGCCACTTTAATACCCGAGCCTTCTAAAGCCTTTTTAGCAGTCTTTACCATAGATGGGTAAACGCAAACTGCTGCTACCGTGGGCAGCCCTTCGTACACATCCATTAAGTGCATAGCCTTGTAGCAAAGTTGTTTCACTTTTCCTTCGGTATCTTTTCCCTCAAGCGTAGTAAGGTCTATCATGTTGAGGGTAAGCAACAGGCCGTTTACTTTAGTTTCTTTTTTAATGCTGCGTTTGGTAATTCTTGCAGCTCTTTCTTCAATGCCTACCTGATCTATTCTTGGCGATAGTGTAAAATCAGGCAGGTAAGAAATCTTTTTATCTGTCATAATTTTTATTGTAACTATCAAATGTAGCACAAATGTTTTTAATTGTTTGTGAAGCGCAGCATTAGTTTTTCTATCAGCAGCGGTCCCGCTGTACGCTATACTCCGCATGCCTTCGGCATTGCGGGGTGCCGCTTCCATCGGGGCTATTCATTCCGGCTTTAGTACCTATGCCCGGCATTTAAGTGCAGAGGTTTTATTTCTTTTTTCAAATTACATGCAATTGCAAAGTAAAATTTACGAACTTCGATATAAAGCAATTGCTCATCTATATTACCAATGTACAAGAGTGCGACGCCAATGAAGATGAGTAGCAAACCAATGCTTGTTTCCAAAAAAAAATTAACAGATGACACCCATTGCAGCATCAGAATTAATATTAGATAAGCGTGGCGCTATTTATCATATTGGTGCAAGGCCCGAAGAAATGGCCAATACCATTATTATAGTAGGCGACCCCGATCGGGTAAAAGTAGTTAGCAAACATTTTGACCGTGTAGAATACACTTTGCAGCATCGTGAGTTTATAACGCATACCGGATATATTGGCAATAAAAGAATCAGCGTATTGAGCACCGGCATTGGCCCCGATAATATTGATATTGCCATCAATGAATTAGATGCTCTTGCAAATATTGATTTTGATAACCGTTGTATTAAACCCGTACCGGCCTCTTTAAATATTTTGCGCTTTGGTACATCGGGCTCTTTGCAAAAAGAAATTGCCGTAGATAGTTTTGTAGCTGCTACGCATGGCCTTGGCTTTGATAATGTGATGCACTTTTATACACTTCAAAATACAGAAGAAGAAAAAAATATTATTGAGAAATTTAAACAACATACCGGGCTTGCTTCGGGCAATGTAACCCCATACATTTATAGCGGAAGCAGTAAGCTGGCAAAGGCTTTTAGCAAAGGATACCACCGGGGTATTACTGTAGCCTGCCCGGGTTTTTATGGCCCGCAGGGCCGCATATTAAGGCTTAGTGTAGCCTACCCCGGGCTTATAGATAAGCTTACTACTTTTTCTTATAAAGATTATAGCATTGCAAATTTCGAAATGGAAAGCTCTGCCATTTATGGCCTTGGCAAGGCTCTGGGGCATCATTGCATAAGTTTAAACGCTATTGTTGCCAATCGCATTGCAAAAACTTTTTCTACAGACGGCGCCAAGGCTGTAGAAAATTTAATTACTCAATCGCTTGCTGTAATTGCAGATACAGATTTTTAAATATTGGTGCATGACTGAGTTGCAATGCCCTGGCTTTTATTTGGTAAAAGATTGCTTGTGCCTGCATTGGTAATTATCTTTTACACAAGCGGTTTGCAATTTTCAATAAAAAGGTTTTTTTTTAATATCTTTTTAAAAGATTAGGGACCATGAGAGCAAAACAAAATAGCGAGGCTTAGATTTTTTTGTTAGTTTTTGTATCAAGACAAAAAGTAAATACAAAGAAACCTAATAGGAATAAAGGTTTGATATCAAAATACCTAATCCTATCTTTTTAATACATATCAAATTCAACAATTATGAGAAAGCTAAAAACATTGTGGCTGTTTTTTGTATGCAGCGGTATTAGTTTTACTGCCCTAAGCCAGGAAACTAACCCCGTAAATGGTGTGGCCGATTATCGCACCCACTCTTATGCATTTACCAATGCCAGCATTGTAAAAGATGCACAAACTACTTTGCAAAATGCTACACTCATTATTAAAGAAGGTAAAATAGTAGCAGTAGGCAATCAAATAAATATACCTGCAGATGCAATTGTAATAGACTGTAAAGGCAAAACAATTTACCCTTCTTTTATTGATATCAACAGCGATTATGGCATACCCACGCCCGAAAGACAGCCCCGTACTGCATTTAGTTTTTTCGGGCCATCGCAGCTTACCAGCAATACCAAGGGCGCTTATGGGTGGAACCAGGCCATTAAGCCCGAAGTAAATGCCGCTGATTTGTTTGTAGTGGACGAAGCCAAGGCCAAAAGCCTTCGTGATATTGGCTTTGGTGCAGTACTCACTTCTCAAAAAGATGGTATTGCTCGTGGTACAGGTGCCCTTGTGAGTCTGTCAAACAACAAAGAAAATTTGGATATCATTAAAGAAAAAGCTGCGGCTACTTATTCTTTTAGCAAAGGTAGCTCTACTCAAAGCTACCCATCCAGCGTAATGGGTGTAATAGCCTTATTACGACAAACTTTTTTAGATGCACAATGGTATAAAAACCTGCCACCCGGGCAAAACGGGCAACCCGGTGAGGGCACAAACCTTAGCCTGGAAGCCTGGAACAATAACTTAGCGCTCCCTCAAATATTTGAAGCCAATGATAAATGGGGCGACTTAAGGGCCGACAGAATTGGAGATGAATTTGGCATACAGTTTATTATTAAAGCCGGAGGTAACGAGTACGAGCGCATGGCAGATATGATTGCCACAAAAGCTAATTTTATTTTGCCTTTAAATTTTCCGCAGGCAATGGATGTAGAAGACCCCAATGATGCAAGATTTGTATCGCTGGCCGATTTAAAAAATTGGGAAATGGCTCCTACTAACCTGGCCGCTTTTGAAAAAGCTAAAATTAATTTTTGCATTACTTCATCAGACCTCAGAGACTCAAAAGAATTTTGGACAAACCTTCGCAAAGCAATGGACTATGGGCTTAGCGAAACAAAGGCCCTGGAAGCGCTCACCAAAGCCCCGGCCACCCTTTTAAATGTTTACAACCAAATAGGAAGTATTGAAGCCGGTAAGATTGCCAATTTTTTTATTACAGATGGCAATGTTTTTTCAGACAAGACCCGGATACTGCAAAATTGGGTACAAGGCGAAAAATACGATGTAAAAGAAAATGGATTTATGAATACAAGCGGCATTTACAGCCTTGTAATAAATGAACCCGTGGGCGCCAAAACCTATACTCTTGAAATAAAAAGCAACAATACTGCTACACTAACAGGAAAGGATACACTAAATGCAAAATTTCGTACAGACGGAAAATTGGTGAGTCTGAGTTTTTCTTCTTTAGAAAAAATGCACAGGAAAAATGTATCGCCTACCGACTCATCGCAGGCTGCTAAAGATGATAAAGGAAGAGTAGCAATGCAGGGAGCCAATAGAGGCAGAGGAGCTAGCGATGGCCCGGCTACCCGGCTTAGCGGTATTAACAATGGTAACCTTATGCAAGGCACGGGAGAAGATATGGCCGGTAACCAGGTGACCTGGGTGGCAACTTTTGTAAAAGCAATAGATGTTGGTACAGACAGTGTTAAAAAGAAAAATGCACCTGCTATTGGTAAACTTACCTATCCCAATGAAGCCTATGGGTTTGAGGAAATGCCAAAACCTGAAACTATATTGATAAAAAATGCTACCGTATGGACAAATGAAAAAGAGGGCATAGTGGCTAATACGGATGTATTGGTAAAAGATGGAAAAATTGCTGCGATTGGTAAAAACCTGTCTGCACAGGGTGCAAGAGTAATTGATGGCACCGGCAAAAATTTAACCCCCGGTATTGTTGATGAACATTCGCATATTGCCACAAGTTCTATTAACGAAGGCGGCCAGTCTGTAACGTCTGAAGTGCGTATTGGTGATAACCTTAATCCGGATGATATAAATATTTACCGGCAGTTGAGCGGAGGCGTTACTACTTCTCACATACTGCATGGCAGCGCCAATACTATTGGCGGGCAAACACAATTAATAAAACTACGCTGGGGTGCAGATGATAATGATCTTAAATTTAAAGGCGCTGATCCATTTATAAAATTTGCATTGGGCGAAAACGTAAAACGAACGACTTCCATCATCAATAACCGATTTCCGAATACAAGAATGGGAGTAGAGCAGGTGCAGGTAGATGCGTTTACCCGTGCTCGTGATTATGAAAAAGCGCTTAAAGGCCCCAATGGAAAATTTGTGCGTAGGGATCTTGAACTGGACGCCTTGGTAGAAATAATGAACCACAAAAGATTTATTACCTGCCATAGTTACAAAGCAAGTGAAATATTAGAAACCATGAAAGTAGCTGAGCAATTTGGTTTTACTTTAAACACCTTTACGCATGTGCTGGAAGGATATAAGGTAGCCGATAAATTAAAAGCTCATGGCGCCAACGCATCTACCTTTAGTGATTGGTGGGCGTATAAAATGGAAGTGCAGGATGCCATACCTACCAATGCAACTATTATGCACAATGTAGGGCTGAATGTGGCTATCAACAGCGATGATGCTGAAATGGCCCGCAGGCTTAACCAGGAGGCAGCAAAAAGTGTAAAATACGGTGGCATGAGCGAAATAGAAGCTTTTAAAATGGTAACGATTAACCCGGCAAAAATGCTTCACGTTGATAATCGTATTGGCAGCATTAAAGTGGGCAAAGATGCAGACCTGGTATTGTGGAGCGATAACCCATTGAGCATTTATGCCAAAGCTGAGAAAACAATTGTAGATGGTACTATTTATTATGACATGGAAAGAGATATGCAGATGAGGCAGCAAATTAAAAAAGAGAGAAACCGCATTATTCAAAAAATGCTGGACGAAAAAAAATCGGGGGCTTCAGTAATGGGCGCTATGCCAAGCTTTAAAGTGATGAATGTATGCGAAGAGCATGTACATAACCACGGGCTACTGGTATTAGACACCGAAGATAATGATGGGCAATAATGCTGCCGGGTATCTACTTTTAAAAAAATTAAAATAAAGTAAAATGAGAAAATATTTAATCATATTTCTGACAATAACAGCAGCGCATACGGTAGTGGGGCAAGATAATATTTCGCCGGCTAAACTATATACAGGCCTTACATTTATAAAAAACGGAACGGTACATGTGGGCAATGGAGAGGTATTGCAAAATACAAGCATTGAAATTAGAAATGGAAAAATTGAAAAAATAGGACAAGACCTACCCATTCCATCGGGTGAGGTGAGGGTATATGATGCTACAGGCAAGCAAGTGTACCCGGGTTTGATATTGGCAAACACAAATATTGGTTTGCGTGAAATAGCCAATCAGGTAAAAGGTAGTGATGATTATAATGAACTTGGCGACCTTAATCCGAATGTACAAAGCATTGTTGCCTATAATGCTGATTCTAAAATTATCAATACCCTGCGTAGCAACGGTATTTTATTTGCCAATGTAGTGCCTCAGGGCTCTTTAATTGCAGGCAGCTCATCTGTGGTACAGTTTGATGCCTGGAACTGGGAAGATGCAGTGTATAAAGAAGATAATGGCATACATTTTTACATGCCTTCACTGCTTGCCAGGCCACGCAGGTTTAGGTTTGGCGGTGCATCTAACAGCGATCCGCTAAAAGAAGGGCTTGAAAAAATAGAAACCGTAAAATCATTTTTTGCACAGGCAAAAGCTTACAATGCTGCCACTGTGAAACCCACTACTACCAATTTAAAATTTGAAGCAGTAAAAGGTTTGTTCAATAAAACGGAGCGGCTTTTTATTCACTGCGATATTGTAAAAGAAATGCTGATTGCCATTGACTTTGCCAAACAATTTGATATGGATGTAACCATTGTAGGCGGAAGCGAGTGCTGGCAAATGGCTGATTTGCTTAGGCAAAACAATATCTCAGTAATATTGCAGGAGCAGCATAGCCTGCCTACATCTGACGATGATGATGTAGACCAGCCTTATAAAACTCCGGCTGCATTACAAAATGCAGGGGTACTATTTGCTCTTACAGATGAAAATGGCGAAACTACAGGCCGCAACCTGATGTTTAATGCAGGAACTGCTGCCGCTTATGGCTTAACCAAAGAGCAGGCATTGCAGGCCATAACTCTGAATGCTGCAAAAATATTAGGCATTGCAGATAAAAGCGGAAGCATAGAAGTAGGAAAAGATGCCAACATTATTGTAAGTGAGGGCGATATATTAGATATGCGTACCAGCATTGTTACAAAAGCGTTTATACAAGGCCGTGATATTGACCTTAATGATAAACACAAAGAGCTTTTTGAAAAATATAAAGCCAGGTACGGGCTTAAATAATTAAATAAAATATTTGAACAGCGGGGGTAGAGCAAATGAAAATTTTTTGTGATATACTGATTAAGAAAAAAATATTTTTAAAAATATCATTTGTTTTATGCTTCGGCAAAGAGCCTGGGCTACAACTGCAATGATGCAACAGTTAGGGCAACACTCTTCCAAAATAAATGTTGCATTGAAAATATGCTGCCGGGCCAATAGCCCCGATAGGAAGGAAAAGCCCGGTGAAGGCTGTAGCTTAGCTTTGCGCCGGACTTGTACTGGATAGCGGGACGGGAGCTGATGGGGGTAATCATGCCCGGCTTCCCCCAATTTTTAGCACACATTTTTTTTTAAAATATGCTAATGCAATTAGGTAAATAAAGCCTCATTTGTAATTAATCTTTGGCGGAAATAAAGCAAGCTGTAATATTTGTATTTTTGCAGTATGATAGCTATTGACAATGTATTGCTAAGCGATGAAATTGTAAAGGCACAATTTGTATGCGACCTTGCCAAATGCAAGGGGGCTTGTTGTGTAGATGGCGATGCCGGCGCTCCTCTTGATAAAAATGAATTGAAAGAAATAGATAAAGTATTTGAAAAAGTACTTCCCTATTTGAATGAAGAAAGCAAAGATGAAATAAACAGGCAGGGCAGGTATGTGTATGATAAAGAATTTGGCTGGGTAACGCCTACCATCAACAGTAAAATATGTGTGTATGGTATTAAAGATAAACAGGGTATTGTAAAATGCGGCATTGAGCAGGCTTATCTTGATGGGAAAATAAAATGGAAGAAACCGATGAGCTGCCACCTGTTTCCGGTGATTGTAACCAAAAGCAAGGATGGTGTTACGGAGTTTGCTAATTATGAACCCAGAGAAGATAACTGCAAAGCTGCCTGTGCCTTGGGTAAAAAACTAAAAGTGCCGGTGTACCAGTTTTTACAAGAGCCTTTGGTGCGAAAATTTGGACGCTCTTTTTACGATGCTCTTGATGCTACCGCACAACATCTAAACGAAAAAAAATAAAAAGATCTAATATTTTTTATGAAAAAAAACTACCTGATTTTTATCCTTTGTAGTGTGATAATACCAGCGCTTACTTCCTGCTCTGTAAACAAAGCTAAGATTGATGATAACTTAAAAAAATATTTTGATGCAAGGCAGGTAGATGGATGTTTTACTATGCTAAATAATGCGTCGGGCGAAATTACGGTTTACAATATGGCATTAGATACTACCCGTACCCTGCCTGCTTCTACCTTTAAAATAGTAAATGCACTTATAGGCCTGGAAAAAGGAAGTATTACAAATGAACACATGGTAATAAAATGGGATGGTATTAAAAGGCCGAACCCAGACTGGAATAAAGATATGGATATGCAGGAGGCTTTTAAAGTAAGCTGTGTGCCCTACTATCAGGAGGTAGCCCGCCGCACCGGTTATGATACCATGAAATTGTGGATTGACAGCCTTGCTTATGGCAATAAAAATATCAGCGGACCCATAGATTCTTTTTGGCTAAATAATAAATTAAAAATTTCGCCCGATGAGCAGTTAGGCCTGCTTAAACGATTGTACTTTGACCAGTTGCCATTTAGAAAATCTTCGCAACAAATACTTAGAAATGTAATGCTGCAGGAAGATAATACAGCTTACAAGCTTAGCTATAAAACCGGGTGGGGCTTTGATGAAGCTCATCAATCTATTGGCTGGGTAGTGGGCTGGGTAGAAGAAAATAACCATGTTTATTTTTTTGTAACCCTGGTAAAATCGCCCAATAAAGATTTGGATATGAAAACGGTAAGAATGGGAATTACTAAAGATATTTTAAAAGATTTGGGATTTTTGCAGGGAAAAAAATAATTCCATCAATTTTGGAATGATTATTTCTTATTGTTTTTTTAACAGCTTTAAGAAACAAAAAATTTAATTTGCAGGTATCACTATGCCCCATTTTCAATTTCAGTACAGTTTTTTTTTATTTGGGTTAGCCCTGTTGCCAATATTGCTACTTTTATTTTTGTTTGCAAAAAACAGGAAAAAGAAAGCCTTTAATAAAATTGGTGATCCAATATTGGTAAAGCAATTGCTTGCCAATTACAATACTTCCTCTTATATAAAAAAGTTTTTTTTATTTACCGGTGCCATGGGGCTGCTCATTATAGCACTAGCCAATTTGCGTACACCCTCCGGCTCTGATAAGCTGAGTAGCAATGGTATTGATGTAATGATAGCCATTGATGTAAGTAAGAGTATGCTGGCGGAGGATATAAAACCCAGTAGGTTAGAAAGAGCCAAACAACTTATGAACAAGCTGGTAGATAAATTAGACAATGACCGGATAGGTATTGTAGTATTTGCCGGCAAGGCTTATATGCAAATGCCACTTAGCACCGACCATGCAGCCGCTAAAATGTTTATTGAATCTTCTTCTACAGAATCTATCCCTACGCAGGGCACGGTAATAGGCGATGCTCTTAAAATGTGCTATGCCTCATTTAATAAAAACGAAAAAAAATACAAAGCCATAGTATTGATAAGCGATGGAGAAGACCATGATGAAAATGCCATTAAAATTGCCGATCAACTGGGGCAGGAAGGTGTAATGATTAATACCATTGGTATTGGCTCGCCACAAGGCTCTACCATCATAGATGAAACTACAGGCGAACTTAAAAAAGACAAAGATGGTAATACGGTTATTACCAAACTTAACCAGGATGAATTAAAATCTATTGCAGAAAAAGGGAATGGGGTGTATCAACTGTTTTCAAATTCGGATGCTGTAGTGGCAGGCGTGGCAGCACAACTAAACAGCATGGATAAACGAAGTGTAACCGATGATTCGCTGCTGCGGTACAAAACCTATTTTCAATACCTGGCAGGCCTGGCACTCATTTTTTTACTGATTGAGTTTTTTATAGCAGAAATTAAGAAAACCAAAACATCCAGGTTGAAACCCTTGATGACGCTTGCTTTTTTATTCACCTCTTTATTGGCTTCGGCACAAAATGAAAAGGAAAATATTAAAAAAGGAAATGATGCCTACAAAAAAAATGATTTTACCGCGGCAGTAAATGATTACAATACGGCCTTAAAGAAAGAGCCTGCCAATGCCACCGCCCAATTTAATATTGGCAATGCACTGTATCGTTCTAAAAAAACAGATGAATCTATCTCAGCGTATGACAATGCAATAAAATACCTGAACAAGCCAGTAGAAAAAGCAAATGCGTATTATAATAAAGGCGTAGTATTACAAAATAATAATAAAATACCCGAATGTATTGAGGCATATAAAAATGCTCTGATACTGTCGCCAAATGATGATGATGCCCGGCAAAATTTACAAAAAGCGCTAAAAAAACAGCAACAACAACAGCAGCAACAAAAACAAAATAAAGACCAGAATAAAGACCAGCAAAAAAAGCAAGATCAGCAACCCAAGCCAAAGCCTTCTAAAATAAGCCAAAAAGATGCCGAACAAAAACTTCAGGCATTGCAGCAGCAGGAAGCCAACCTGCAGGATAAATTGCATAAGGTAAATGCAGCATCGGTAGATAAACCCGAAAAAGACTGGTAATACATCTCATCCTCATTTTATTTAATACAATACTCTTTAGCATTGATTAACTTTGCAGGTAACTTTCAAATGTGTACTTATCATGCAAGTGTATTGCGAATCATTATTCAGTTATAAAAGATTACCAACCCGTGTGGTAAAAGTGGGCAATTTATTCATTGGCGGCGACAATCCTATCCGTATTCAAACCATGACCACTACCGATACAATGGATACCCTCGCCACCGTAGAGCAAACTATACGCTGTATTAATGCCGGGGCAGAGTTGGTGCGAATAACAGCCCCTTCCAAAAAAGAAGCTGAAAATTTAAAAGCTATTAAATCAGAACTTCTTAAAAGAGGCTACACTACACCGTTAGTAGCCGATATACATTTTACTCCAAATGCGGCAGAAATAGCAGCAACAATTGTAGAAAAAGTAAGAGTAAACCCCGGCAACTATGTAGATAAAAAAAAATTTGAACAAATAGATTATTCTGATCAGGAGTATGCCGAAGAAATAGAACGTATCAGGGAAAGATTTTCACCACTGGTAAAAATTTGTAAACAGCATGGTACTGCCATGCGTATTGGCACCAATCATGGCAGCCTGAGCGATAGGATAATGAGCCGCTATGGCGATACTGCAAATGGTATGGTAGAGAGCGCTATGGAATTTTTACGGATAGCTCGTAGCGAAGATTATCACCAAATAATATTGAGCATGAAGAGCAGCAACCCACTGGTAATGGTGCAGGCATACCGGTTGCTGATACTACACATGATGCAGGAGTTTGGCGAGTGCTACCCATTGCACCTTGGCGTTACAGAAGCAGGCGATGGAGAAGATGGCCGTATCAAATCTGCCATTGGTATCGGCAGCCTACTTGAAGATGGTATTGGAGATACCATCAGGGTGAGCCTTACTGAAGACCCCGAATTTGAAATTCCCGTATGCAAAGATTTAGTAAAAAGATATCAAAATAGCAATAACCAACAAACAGCTTTAATTTCCGATGCATTAAAGCTTCCTTATTCAGCTTTTGAGTATAAACGCAGGCAAACCAACGAGCTGTTAACAATTGGCTCTAAGCATGTGCCGGTAGTAGTGGCCGATTTTATGGAAGCTGAAAGTATTGCAACTACTGACTTACAGGCTATTGGTTATACCTATAACAGTACAACAGATAAGTGGAATATTGCTGATGCTGCTGCAGATTTTATTTACAGCCATCATAAATTAGTTGACTTTAATCTGCCGGGCACACTCAGGGTAATTTGCAATTATACTACCTGGCTTCAAACCAATGAGCGTGAAAAATATTTTCCTTTATTTGATGTGAATAATTTTGAAACAGCCCTTGAAAAATCTGATACCCTTAATTTTATTGCATGTGATGTTTCAGAGGATGTATCAAAATTATTGCCGCTCATTAAAGAAGATAATACCATAGTATTGTGTATTTACTCCAAGGCAGAAAAGGCAATGCAACAAATGAGGCGCTTTGTATTGGAATTGATGAATCAAAAAATTAATTGCCCTGTAATTATTTCTGTAGAAAGTATGCACACGCAGGTAGATGAGCAGCTCATACATTTTTCTGCAACTGCAGGTGGTTTGTTTTTAGATGGTATGGGAGATGGTATTTGGCTTATCAATAACCCTGATAAAATGACGAATAATAAAGTAAGTGGAAGAACCTATCTTACTGTAAAAAATAATCATCAGTTTTTAAACAATACATCTTTCTCCATTTTACAAGCAGTGCGTACCCGTATTTCAAAAACGGAGTATATCAGTTGCCCAAGTTGCGGCCGCACCTTATTTGACCTGCAGGAAACTACAGCAAAAATCAGAAAAGTGACCAATCATTTAAAAGGTTTAAAAATAGCGGTAATGGGCTGTATTGTAAATGGCCCCGGCGAAATGGCTGATGCAGATTTTGGATACGTAGGCAGCGGCCCCGGAAAAATTACTTTATACAAAGGCAAAGAAGTTGTAAAAAGAAATGTAAACAGCGAGGTAGCGGTAGATGAATTAATTAACCTGCTTAAAGAAAATGATGTATGGATAGAAGCAGGCAGCCTGGTGCCTTAAAATATTATTTATTGTGTTGTAAAATATTTATGTAAGCATACTCACTCTTTTTAGCATGGGCAGCGCCAACATTCCCGATGCATCTCTATAATCTACTAACTGTGTATCGCCGGTGCTGTTAAAGCGATAAATATTCCGGCTTACAATGCCTTTTACCGTTAGCCCGGTTGGGCCGGTATATTCAAATAATACATCTTCCCAGCTTTTAGCAGGTATGTAAGAGCCTGCTACTTTTTGTGAGGATAAATTTTGTGAGAGCTCTTCTCTTTTTTTTCCACAGCAAGACATGTTGTTTAATTTTTATCTTCAAAAAATGTGGGCGGCCCGTTTTTATTTTCTGTAATCTTTTGAAGCACGCAGGCTGCGCCCGATAATGCAATAATGCAAATTATTTTTTCAATGGCAGATACTCCAACCCATATTCCAAACGGGATGGAAACCCAAATACTTAAGCAATAAAAACAATCGAGCAGGTGCCCCCAAAATCCCTGCCCGATACGTTTCCTTATTTTATACACTATATCAAATGGGCCATCTTCTTTACTTAACAAATGTGTAACTCTCCAAACTGCAAATGTTGCTATTACAAATTGAAAAATATTTACTGCCATTTATTTTTATTTTGGCTGTAAATAAATAGCAGCACCAATTGGGTTTGGTGTACCCAATCCACTATTATATCCATTGGTTCGGCGAATGGATGCTTCAAGCCCAAACGTAATGATGCCAAATTGCTCGCCTGCTCGTAGCCATCCACCTTCTGAGGCTGAGGGTTGCATTTGTACAGTTACAAAACCATTGTTTGCAAAATCGCCAAGTGTGCCATAATATCCGGGGCAATTATATGCATCTGTATTAGAAGCATTGCTTCCAGATGCCAATACTCCTGTAGATTTGGTGCCGGCAATACTTGAAGGAGTTGTAACATCTACTTCTATTGATTGAGGACATTTATCAATGGTAAGCCTATAATGGTCGGTAAATCCCCAGGCATCAAAAGCTTTAAATTGCAAGGCAAGCGGCGTGTTCAATTCTGATGCTTGCAACTTGTACAAATTGCAGGGCAATTTTTCAATTGGATTAATGAAATCAATATTACCAAATCCAAATTGCAAATCCCTGTTATTAATGTACAAGGCAATTAAATCTTTTGCCCCAGGTACCAGGTTGCCAGAGCCATCATATCCCTCTACAAGAAAATATACTTTGCCGGGTGTGCCTGCTTCGTATATGGCGCTGTTTAATTGTGCATACCTGTCGAGGTTTGAAAATTCCCAATCTATACCATCAAAAAATACTTCTGCCTGTATGTTGATATAGGCTGGCACTACTTGAGCCGGGCCTCCATCTACTTTTAAATTGGTAGGAAATGGCCCTACCAGATCGCCATCATAAAATGGAATAAACCGTTTTGAAAACTTCGGATGTTTATAGGTCTGGGTTACAAACTGCCAGCTTCCACCGGGCTTTTTATATCGAATTGTAAACCTCCTTACAACAGGATCATCTTTTTTTCTTTGTAAATTATACATACATCCTTTTACATCTATCAGGCTTCCCCAGCAGGCGCAGTCCACTGCAAATCCTGCCATTGAATTATGCACCGTAATTTTTCCGGCGGCGCTTAAGTGATTATTATATCCATTTCTGTCCAAAGCAGTAGAAGATAAGCTGCCTGCACTATTTTGCGCTCCTCCAATAAATACATTTCCTAAGCTTCCTATAAAATTTCCATTAAAACAAAGGGATGATGGTTTTACTTTTTCTAATGGTAAGCATAAGTCAATGCGCTGCATTTGATAAATATTGAAATAAGGAGCGCTTTCAAAAACAATTTCGGCAGGGCGAATGCTGTCTGCAACAGAAACAATAATATCGGGCCTTGCTTGTACTAATACATTTTCACCAGCAGCAACATCGGCATCTATTTCATGTACCAGTTCGCTAAAACTTTGTGTAAATCTAAAAATGTAATTGCCATTCATGTCGGTAATTGCATTGCCAAGGCTGGTACGGTTTCCGTCGCCGGTATAAGGCCCACCGGCAAGCTCTGCCACACTTCTATCATACTCTGCAAAGCTTAGAGACAGGTTTACACCTGCTTCTGTAGTGCAACGCAATCTTAAGTGATCACTTATCTTACCAATTGCAACCTTGTTAATTACTGATGATGCAATAGCAGGAGTATTTACACTTTTAGTTATTGTTTTTTCTAAATTAAAATTGCTCATCAGCTCAGCAGAGGGCACCCTTGCAGCAGCTTTTTTGCTGGAAGCCTGTTGGCCATTATCAATCCTGCGAAACACATCCCATTTTTTTTGCGGTAGCTCTATTTCATCTGCAATATTTATCATCATCGGTGTAAAAAATGGTGCAGGGTCTGGTGGGTTCGGATTTACAGGTACTACTCTTTCGGGATACAAAACTTCAATTGCAGCCTTTAGTTCATCAATTTTTATTGCCTCCAGGTATTTTGCATAAGTATCTATTACCACCCATCTTCTAAAACAAGGGTTAATGATGCAGGTATTGCTGTAGAGTGTAACATTACCATACATCATGTAATCCGTTACAGATACAGGGGAAGTGCAGGTAAGTATAAGGTCATTAAAATCTTTATCACTTCCTGCATCATTCGACTCTATGTCAAATACAAAATTGCCGCCCGAAATAACGGGAAATTTTATCCTGGTATCAGATAGCCTAAAGCCATTGCCGGGATCATTTAAAATTGCAATGCTCCATTGATTTCCTGTAACGGCAATGGGAGCTGTGGAGCCGGTTACATCATGCGATCCATTGCCTGTAAAGGCTCCGGCTATTACAAAGCGTTGAGGATAGGCCGCTTCTTTTGATTTTACGCTGATGGTCCAATTGCCATGCATTGATATTATCATAACAAATTATTTTATGGTTGATAATACAACCTTGTTAATTATTTATTTTTAAAAAATGAGTACGGATTATTTGATCAATCACCATTAATAACAGGAGCTGGTGGGCAACATCTGTACTCCTGAGATTTTTCTAACAAGTCAATTTGTTTGCGCAGTAAATCATTTTCAAGCTGCATTCTTTCTTTAAGCAATGGTTCGCATACATCACAATCATCTAAGCAGCCTTTTACAATGATGCCCGAAGTAGGCAAGCTAAATTCCATTTCAAAATTTATTTTCTGCGTTGTTTCTGTACTTACTTTGCCATCTTTATTAATTAAGTTGATGGCTTTTAATTGGTCATCTACATCTTTTAATGCCCTGGCTCTTGTAGTATTATCTATAGGCCCTGTAAAAATGGAATCGGTATCTAATACCGGCCTCAATACAGGCGAAGCTGCAAATGAAAATGAGCTTGTATCAATACTGCTTATTGATGCAGCAGTGCCGGCCTGTACTACATTTCTTTTCAATACTGCCGTAGCAGGTATATCCTGAGGTACTAATGCAATGGGCACTTTGGGCGAAGCTGGTTGCAATACACCGCCAATGGGCGCATTTACATCTATTACCCTTCTTTCAATAGCTACTAATTCAAAACTTATCCTTTGCTTTTTATTGAGCCTGTAAAACATGTAAGTAACTGCATGGCATTTATTGTAATTGGTAAACTCACGGCTGCTTGCTTCAAAATGATCTTCACTTTCGCCTTCTATATGTGTGCGGGTACTTACTTCTCCTATTGAAATAGAATGGGCTTTATGTGTAGCATTTACCGCTTGAGACGCTGAGCTTTGTACATGCGTACGTTGTTGATTCAGATAATCTGATACTGAACTGCTGTTGTGATTGCCTTTAGCATTGGTACTTGCGCTGGCGCTTAAGCTAAATGGACTAATGCTTCCGCTTGCATCGCCATGAAAATCCCAATGGCCTTCTGAAGAGCTATCTGCATGGCCCGATTGTGCGGCAGATGCATCTGCTAAATACTTTTGCGTAGCAGTTAAAAAATACTGCTCTTCCGATATTTGTTCACTGCGATAGCTGAGTTTTGTTTCACTATCAAATGTAAACCTGCTGTTTCTATCAGTTGTAGATAGCCTTACTTTTTCGCCTGGCAATAATGTAGTACTATATGCCGGGTCGCCAAGTGTAAGCCCCAGTGAGCATCTTGTAAGTTTAAAATGAAGGATCACTTCTACATTTACTCTTTGCCTATTGGCTGCTGCAATAGTAGTAGGGTAGGTTAGTACCCTGCTAAAATTAATAGTGTCGCAACAGTCATCTTTAATAAGGGCAGGGCAGCATGGTATTGCTGAAGAATTATCATTTTCCATAATGGTTATATTTAATTAGTTAAAAAATATTTGTTTCCTGTTTCATTATTGGCATAACATTGCCTGTAAACAATTATTTGTTTTTAAATAAAGGTTTATTGCATCAAGGAGTTGTACTTAGATTTTAATTTGCTTGGAAGAGGAGTATTAATGAGGGTATAAAAGCAAATAATGAAACAGACAACAAACCTACACTGCATTTTTTTTATTTGCAATACGCAATTGTGGTAATTTTTTTATTTAATTTTCATTTTACTACAAATCATTTTTTTATTCAGTTATGTTATGATAATTCATTTTTTATTTCTTCTTAATAAAAAAAATCAGGCGCAACTAATTGATTGAATACGGAGTATAAAATTTAATTTTACAAGCACCATAATTTTAAATAAACAATGCAAACAGATTTTTTAGTAATTGGCAGCGGAATAGCAGGGCTTACCTATGCACTTAAAGTAGCGCATGACTGTCCGGATAAAACAATAACCATACTTACTAAAACCCAAAGCGACGAAACCAATACAAAGTACGCCCAGGGAGGCATTGCAGGCGTTATGGATGAAGAGCAGGATAGTTTTTCAAAGCATGTAGAAGATACTTTAATAGCTGGCGATGGGCTCTGCGATAAGCATATTGTAGAAATTGTAGTACAAGAAGGTGTGCAACGAATTAAAGAATTAATAGACTGGGGTACCAACTTTGACAAAGAACCCGGGGGCGATTATAAATTAGGAAAAGAAGGAGGCCATAGCGAATACCGCATATTGCATCATAAAGATATTACCGGCTTTGAAATGGAAAGAGCATTGCTACAGGCAATAAAAAATTGCAAAAATATCAATCTCATCAGCCATTGCTTTGTATTAGATATTATTACACAACACCACCTCGGTTATCTGGTTACAAAATCTACTACCGATATAGAATGTTATGGTGTGTATGTGCTAAATCTTGCCACTAAAAAAATTGAAAAAATAATTTCAAGAGTAACCCTGCTGGCATCAGGCGGCAATGGGCAAGTGTACAGAAGCACTACCAATCCCTCCATTGCTACAGGCGATGGAGTAGCCATGATGTACCGTGCCAAAGGCCGAATTGAAAATATGGAGTTTATACAATTTCATCCAACAGCCTTGTACGAGCCGGGTGTAAGAGGCCAGTCTTTTTTAATAACGGAAGCGGTTAGGGGCGATGGAGGCATTCTCCGAAATCAACAAGGCGAAGCATTTATGCAACGCTACGATAGCCGCAAAGACCTTGCCCCACGTGATATTGTAGCAAGAGCAATTGACAGTGAAATGAAAATAAATGGTACCGAATATGTTTACCTCGATTGCAGGCACATGAATCAGCAAAAATTTTTAGAGCACTTTCCAAACATACATGCCAAATGCATGAGCCTGGGTATTGATGTATCAAAAGATATGATACCAGTATCCCCGGCGGCACATTATAGTTGCGGTGGTGTAAAAACCGATGAGTGGGCAAGAACCTCCATTAATCATTTGTTTGCAGCCGGAGAGTGCGCCTGCACTGGTTTGCATGGCGCCAATCGCCTGGCAAGTAACAGCCTTTTAGAAGCCATGGTATTTGCACACAGAGCTTATAAAAAAAGTATAGAAACTTTTAACAATGATACATCAAAAGATTTGTCAACCCTCGAAAAAGCAGTGCCAGACTGGAATGCAGCAGGTACCACGGCGCCAAAAGAAATGATATTAATAACACAAAGCCTCAAAGAACTAAAATTGCTGATGAGCGATTATGTAGGAATAGTACGCAACAATGAGCGCCTGCACCGGGCCAACAGAAGGTTGGATCTGCTGCATGAAGAAACGGAAAAGCTCTACGAAAAAACTGAGGTATCTCCACAGCTTTGTGAATTAAGAAATTTAATTACCGTTTCGTACCTGATTGTAAAAAGCGCAGAATTTCGAAAAGAAAGCCGGGGCTTGCATTTCAATACCGATTATCCGAATCAAAGCCCCATATTGCAAAATACAATTTTGTAGCCGGGCAGCATACCAATGGGCATCATAGTTGCGTCGCACACTTGTACGTCATACCTTTGCTCATCAATTTATAGCATGTATTATATCATTTATGCTTTTTTATATGTAGTTTCTCTGTTGCCATTTTTTATTTTATATGGCATTAGCGATGTTGTATGCTTTTTTATGTACAGGGTTTTTCGATATCGCAAATCGCTGGTGATACACAATATTTCTATTGCTTTTCCCACAAAGACAAAAAAAGAAAGGGAGCTTATAGCAAAACAGTTTTATAAAAATTTTACCGATAATTTTATAGAAACCTTAAAGCTCATCAGCATGTCGCCTGCTGAATTTGATAAACGCATTAGTGTAAATATGGATGCCTGCAATGCCCTTGCAGCCAGCGGAAAAAATATACAGTTCAACAGTGGACATCAAATGAATTGGGAATATGCAAGCCTTGCTATATCAAAGCATTTGCAATTGCCCTGGCTTGCAGTGTATAAAAAAATATCGAGCCCCCCCATGGAAAAACTTGTTTTAAAAATCCGCACTAAGTTTGGCGCTACCATGGTAGCTATTGAAGAGTATGCAGCCCGCATGCCCGCTTTAATGAAACAACAATATGCATTAGGCCTGATAGCCGACCAAAATCCTACTGAAGCCAAAACTGCTTATTGGTTGAATTTTTTTAACAGGCCTGCTCCATTTTTAACCGGTACAGATAAAGGGCCAAGAAGAAATAAAACTGCTGTAGTATTTGTAAATATTTTTAAAATAAAAAGAGGTTATTATACCCTGGAGTTAAAAATTATAACTGATGATGGCAGCCGCTTCAAAGAAGGTGAGCTAACAAGGATGTACAGAGATTTTTTAGAAGAAAATATCGAAAGGCAACCGGCGTCTTATTTATGGAGCCACCGTAGATGGAAACACCAAATTAACTCAGGCCATTTAAAAAAATGGATTGACAATGTGCCGGCGCCTGCATTGTAATGTTTTAATTCAGCACACTGGCATCTTTAATAATTTCGGCTTTTTCCTGCTCTTTTATTTTGCTCCAACCACCTTCTATATTTCTAATATTATGCACTCCCTGCCGCTTTAATAAAGATGAAGCTATAATACTTCTGTAGCCACCGGCACAATGCACATACAAATTTTGATTGTCTTCAAACTGAGCAAGGTTTACTACATCTGTCATTTCTTCTAAGGGTACATTCATCGCATCTTTTAAATGCCCTTCTGCAAATTCGGTTTCTCTTCTTACATCTACTACCACTAAATTTTTGTCGTGAGGAATATCCATTATCAGCTCATCAGGCTCAACAGATATGATCATGTCAATTTTTTCTCCGGCATTTTTCCAGCTTGTAAATCCTCCGTTTAAATAACCGGCCATTTTATCAAACCCAACCCTAGCAAGCCTTATTACCGTTTCTTCTTCTTTGCCTTCAGGAGTTACCAGCAGGATGGGTTTATCAAAGGGCAATAAGCTTCCCGCCCATTCTGCAAACCTTCCTTCAAGGCCAATAAAAATAGAACCTGGTATAAAGCCCTCTGTAAACTCTGTTCCCGGCCTTGTGTCCAATAAAATCACGTCGCCCGACAATTGTTTTTTAAAATCACTCACACTCAGAGCCTGCGTACCCTTTTCTACTATTGTTTTTATGCCGTCATACCCTTCCATATTTATTTTTGCATTTACTGCAAAATATTTTGGAGCAATGGCTAAGCCTTCTGTTACCGCTTTTATAAATTCTTCTTTGCTTTGCGGCTGCAACGCATAATTAGTTTTTTTCTCTTCGCCAATGGTACTGTATGTGCTGGGGCCTAAGTTTTTACCACAGCTACTGCCAGGCCCGTGTGCAGGGTACACAATGATATCATCGTTAAGAGGCATTATTTTATTTTGCAGCGAATCATACATAATCGAAGCCAGCTCTTCCGAACTCAGGTTTCCACTACTGAGGTCGGGCCGGCCTACATCTCCTACAAACAGAGTATCTCCGGTAAAAATTGCCTCATCTTTTCCTTCTTCATTTATAAGTAAAAAACAACTACTCTCTATTGTATGCCCTGGGGTATGCAATACTTTTATTGAAATTTTGCCAAGCTTAAATACTTCACCATCCTTAGCATTGTAAATTTTAAAATTTGTAACAGCGCCGGGGCCATATACTATTGGCGCACCCGTTAGCTTACTTAGGTCAATATGCCCACTCACAAAGTCAGCATGAAAATGGGATTCAAAAATATATTTTATCCGGGCATTTCTTTCTTTTGCAAGCGCCAGGTATTCATCAATATCCCTCAGTGGGTCAATGATGGCAGCTTCCCCCTCACTCTCAATATAATAGGCTGCTTCGCTAAGGCAATTGGTATATAATTGTTTAATATACATAGTATCAATATTAAGTATAATACAAAGGTAAAAATAAAAAAGCGATTGGGGTACAATCGCTTTTTTAATCTGATGATGAAGTGTATTAGGCTATCAATTCTTCTACCACCTCTTTAATTTCATCCACACGTTTTGCATTTACCGTGTAATAAATAAATTTACCATCTCTTTGTGTTACCACTATCCCTGCCCTTCTTAATATGGCAAGATGCTGAGAGGCAACGGATTGCTCAAGGCGAAGTTTTACATAAATTTCGGTAACAGTGATTTTCTTTTCGGTCTCTATCAACGATAAAATTTGCTGGCGTAGCTTATGATTTAAAGCCCTCAATACCAATGCAGCTTTTTTTAAATGATGATAATTTATTTTAATTGTTTCGGGTGTTGCTAGAGCAGGTGTTGCAGCCTGTTCATTTAATTGAGTTTCAACAATCATAGGAAAATTAATTTAGATATGCTTAGAAATATAATGATATGCAAATATACGAATGAATTAATATTTATTTTTCTATTGAATGTTAAAACCTAACAAATAACAATTGCTTAAAAAAACTTTTTTCATCCTCCATTGTAAAATTCTTTTGCATAAAACGGCTGGCTATGAGCAAGTTCGGTAAAATTATTTTCAAAAAATTTCTCGAAAGATAGTTGGGCCAATGCCTTATAAAGGTTGGATTGCTCCCAAAAAATGCAATTGCTGTGGTTGACAATTTTTTT
>JAFDXD010000094.1 GCA_018268135.1 Bacteroidota bacterium | reverse complement strand
GGTCACACAAAGCTTCACTACCTGGTGAGGCTTTTTTATTTTTTGTAAAAAAAGTATTTCATCTTCATACCTAACAGGTAAGATTTTAAGGTAATAGAAAATGGGTGGAATTGAAATGGGGCAAATCAAATGTTGGTGTTGGTATTTGTTTCGAGGGCAATAAAACATGGCGAGGGCAATCAATAATTTTTAGGTTTCATTTTAATTCTGTCTGGTTATTCTTTATTCTGTAAACCATCAATGTAATTACCTTTTACAAAAATTCTGTTGATGTAATAGAAAATACTTTTTCAAGGCATAAAAAGATAATTAAAATATTTATTATATATTTAAATATATTTTTCCCAATGGCGCAGATATGCAACTTGACTTTTGAGCAGAGCGTATCTGTGACTTTTTGCTGATGTTGGGCTTCGCATAAATCTTTTCGGCAATCCTCGCCATCGTTGTGTGTTTAACAAACGAAGAATAAAATTTAACCACTACACCCTGACTCCTGGCACACTAAATTATTTTTTTGGCAGAGATTGTATTCATTAAATTTCTCCAAATCTTTTTTGAAAAATTTCTTGCAAATAATCTCTATGCTCGGGATGTGCAATACTAATTAAGGCTTTAGACCTTTGTTTAAGATTTTTTCCAAACAAGTTCACTATCCCATACTCCGTAACAACCCAATGAATATGCCCCCTGGTAGTTACTACTCCGGCGCCTTCTTTTAAAAAAGGCACTATTCGTGAAGCCCCGGAAGAGGTAACAGAAGGCAAGGCAATAATAGGCTTACCGTTGGGTGATAATGATGCACCTCTTATAAAATCCATTTGCCCGCCAATGCCCGAAAACTGGTAAGTTCCAATAGAATCCGCACATACCTGCCCGGTAAGGTCTATTTCTATTGCACTGTTTATTGCTGTCATACCGGGGTTTTGCCTTATGATGCTTGTATCATTTACATAGCCAATATCCATTACCCTTATTGAAGGATTATCATTTACAAAATCATATAATTTTTTTGTGCCTGCCATAAAACCGGTAACTGTTTTACCCCGATTTAATTTTTTATTACTATTATTGATAACTCCATTTAGTATAAGAGGTATCACCCCGTCAGACATCATTTCTGTATGTAATCCAAGGTTTTTGTGCCCTGTTAAATTTATTAAAACCTGATCAGGTATAGCGCCAATACCCAATTGCAGGGTAGCGCCATCTTCTATTAGGCTTGCCACATTTTGACCAATTATTTGAATACTTTCATTTTTTTTCAAACTGTAATCTACCTCCGGCAAATCCTGATCAAAGGCAACCATTGCATCTATTTTACTTATGTGAATAAAGCCATCCCCATGTGTACGTGGCATTTTAGAATTTACCTGTACTATTACATAAGGTGCGGCATCAACAGCCCCTCTGGCAATATCAACCGAAGTGCCCAAGGTGCAGTACCCATGCACATCCGGAGGAGAAACCTGAATAATGGCAACATCAAGAGGAAGAAAACCCTGTTTAAATAACTGTGGAATCTGGCTTAAAAAAACGGGTACATAATCTCCATTTATACTATTTGCAACAGCCCTTGTATTTTCAGAAACAAATAAAGAGTTTATAAAAAAACTATCCCGATAGGCCGGGTCATTGAAATTTAATTTACCCAATGTAGTTATACTTACCAGTTCTACTGCTCTTAGCTCACTGTGGCGGCGCTGTAATGCTTGTATAATATGCACAGGAGTAGCAGCGCCTCCATGAATAAATACACGATTTCCTGATTGTACTATTTGTACTGCTTCTTCGGCTGATACATAATTTGCTTTGCTTATCATACTTTGAAAGTTTAGGCAAATTTATAAAGTAAAAAACTTTTGAAGATGATGGGTAGTAGCTTAGAGAATGATAATTATCAGTAAAAAATTAAATGTAATGGGTTTAATAAATAAGAGTATGTAGTTGAGGCAGAGATATCCTCTACCGATTGATGGCTTCTGCAATGTTTCGTGTGCTCCCACTTACTCCCACTGGCGCAGATATGTAACTTAACTTTTGTGCAGAGTGGATCTGTGTCTTTTTGCTGATGTTTGCCTTCGCATCAATTTCCTAACCATCCCTCGCCATCGTTGTGTGTTTTTCAACAAGGATGAATATATGCTATTTATTTATCGGTGGAAAAAGTAGCGAAACAGCAGCAACGGATAAAAAAACGATACAGATTTGTAAGGTTATAATTTTTTAATGCTTAGTCCACGCTATGTTGTTGGTACGCTAACGCTGCCTTACCTGCCCTGCATACCAACAACGGCGAGCAACACCGCCTACGCCTCTATATTTTGGCGGTGTAAGCCGTGTTGCGGCGTTGACTTATCTGGCTTTACTTTGTTGCTAACCTTTATTGACACTCTCAGGCTTTACTCTGTCTCTGATAAATCATTAAACATACCCTCCAGGCTGTTGATGATAGTTTCAGGTGAGGGCAAATATTTTTTATAATCTCTCGGCAGAGTGGGGGTTACTTTGTAGGTTGTTACGCCAATCGGCAGATTAATTTCTTTCAAGGCATATTCAACCGTAGTACGGCTTTTTTCTTTACAAACAATAATTCCAATGGATGGGTTTTCATCTTCCAGTTTTACTGTATCATTCAGTACGGCTAAATATAAATTCATCGTGCCTGCATATGCTGCTTTAAATTTTCCGGTTTTTAACTCTATCGCTACCAATGATTTTAACCTGCGATGATAAAGCAATATATCAATGTAAAAATCTTCTTCCAGTGATAGCTTGTATTGATTGGCAACAAATGTAAAATCGCCACCCATTTCCATTAAAAACTTTCGCATATTCCGCATAATGGCCAACTCTAATTCCCGTTCGCTGTATTCTTCCCCCAATTCTAAAAACTCAAAACTGTATTCATCTTTTACGGCCAGCTTTGCCTGATGTTTATATTTTTCCGGTAAAGTCTTATCAAAATTCGTTTGCCCCAACAAAAACTTTTCATAGCTCTTGCCTTCCACTTGGTGTACCAGGACATTTTTCGTCCACCCGTATTTGATAACCATTTTTATATAGAACTCTCGTTCCAAAAAATCTTTGCACTTCTCCATGATTACCACATTATGGCTCCAGCCAATTTGTTGCACCATTGGTGCAAGTTTTTCCTGACCTTTATAATTCAGGTAAAATTTGCGCATCCGCCAAAGATTGTCTGCCGATAATCCGTTCACCCCTGCAAACTCTTTTTGTAAATCAGCTGATAAGTTTTCAACCACAGACTTTCCCCATTTGTGTTTTTGCTGTTTCTCCACAATACTCCTGCCTATTTCCCAATACAGTTTAATCAGGTCTTTATTTACCTGCTTCATCGCCTCGTATTGGGCCTGGTATATCTTCTCCTTTATTTCTGTAAAAAATTCCTTGTAGCCTTTCGTAATCTGTTGCTTTGCCATAATTATAAAAATAGGATTTGTAAATTTAATTTACCCAAACGAGTGATGATTTGTATGTTGGTTGGTGAGTATTTCCAGTTCCTGCACTTCTCCCAATGGCGCAGATATGCAGCTTGGCTTTTGTACAGAGCGTATCCGTGCATTTTCCGATGTTGGTGGTCTAGTCAATCTTCCCTCCATCCCTCTCCATCGTTGTGTGTTTTTCCCCAACGATGAATATATGCTATTTCATTATCGGCAATGAATATAGCGAAACAACAGCAACGGCTAAAAGCAACGTTACGTTTTTATAAGGGTTATAATTTTTTACTTTTATTTATTACTTAGCCCACGCTATGTTGTTGGTACGCTAACCCACTTTACCTGCCCCGCATACCAACAACGGCGTGGAATTCCTGTACCCCCCACTCTCGCAGACATGAATAAATTATTCATTATTGTATTAAAAAATAATGGCTAACCTTTCAACCCATGGCTTACTTTTCCCAAACTTCATACCCCCAGGGCTTCAACTCAAAAGTTGTTTTTCCATTTAAGCTCTGTACTGTTTGGTCATCAAAAACTTTTTTATAATTATCTTTCAGCAGGTTTTCCTGTAGCGTAAATGTTAGATCATTTTTACTTAGGTTTAAGAGTACCAGCACTTCTTTATCGCCATTTTTACGCAGGTATGCTAATATGCTGTTAGGTTGGTCTGTATGCAATAAAATTGTTTTAGCACTTGCATCGCCTGTTCTTAATGCAGGATTTTTTTCTCTCACTTCTAAAAGCCTATTGTAAAAATCAGCAAGCTTATATTCGCCATTCCAGGCTATTACATCTTTCTCAAAAAATTGCAACCTTTTTGTATTGGGAAGCTCCTGGCCGCTGTATATTAACGGAATGCCATCCCATGTAAAGCTAAATACAGCAAGCGCTTTAGCCATATCTCCATATTTTTCATACTCTGTACCATTCCAACTATTTTCATCGTGATTGGTAGTAAACCACAATTTTATTTTATTAATCCCTCCGGCAGTATCATATCGCTCTAAAATATTTCTTAAAGAATCAAGGCCAATATTTCCTTTGTAAAACTGCTCTGTTTGATGCATCCAGGTCCAGGTATAGGATGCATCAAATACCTGCATGTACTCTGGTTTATCAAGGGCATCAAACTCTCCCAGCCAAAATAATTTTTTAGTTTTTTCCAAAGCTGTTCTTGCTTCTTTCCAAAAATCAAGCTCTACCCAAAAAGCAAGGTCGCACCTAAATCCGTCGATATCGCATTGCTTTACCCAAAATTCCATAGCATCAATCATTGCTTTTCTCAAAGCCGGGTTTGAATAATCCAATTCTATGATATCATCCATACCACTTGCTATTTTAAAATTGCCGGTACTGTCTTTTTTGTAATATTCCGGGTGAGATTTTGTCCATACATGATCCCATCCTGTATGATTGGCCACCCAGTCTATAATAACTTTAAAGCCCAGGTCATGTGCTTTTTTTACCAATGATTTAAAATCATCAATCGAGCCAAACTCGGGATTGGTGGCTGTATAATCACTACAGGCATAAGGGCTGCCCAGGGTTCCTTTTTTATTTAACTGCGCTATGGGTGTAATGGGCATAAACCACAGGGTTTGTACCCCCATTTGTTTTAGCCTTGGCAACTCTTGTGCAAAGGCATTAAAAGTGCCGGCCTGTGTGTATTGCCTTAGGTTTACTTCGTAAACATTACTGGCATGTGCCCAATTTACCGTTTCAAAGCTTGTGTTTTCCATTTTAGTATTATCTGTGTTTTTACTTTGCTTTTGCTGGTTGCAGCCTATCATTAAGATAATTAAAGCAATGCCGGCAATTTGTTTCATCAATATAAAATTTATATACATTCAAATGTATGTGAAATTATCTTTTTAAGCAGATTAAATATCAAACTTCCATTTTGAATACTTTGTACCTTTGCAAGCATTAATATGAAACAATTTACCATTCCATTTACTTACAGAAGCCATCTTATTTCTGCAATCAAAAGTTATCGCAAGCAGCAGGATAAAATGAAAAAAGATTTTAGCCCTACCCTGCTTGATTTTGGCCCTTTAAAAATATACCTTGCCAGGCATTTTGGTTTTTGCTATGGAGTGGAAAATGCTATAGAAATTGCTTTTAAAACTATTGAAGAAAACCCCGGCAAAAGAATTTTTTTATTGAGCGAAATGATTCACAACCCAAAGGTAAATGCCGACCTGGTAGCCCGTGGGGTAAAATTTTTGCAGGATACGAATGGCCATAAACTTATTTCGTTTGATGAATTAACTAAGGAAGATATTGTATTAATACCTGCATTTGGCACCACCCTTGATATTGAAAAAAAATTAAACGCTATAGGATTAACTACAGAAAAATATAATACCACCTGCCCCTTTGTAGAAAAAGTATGGAACCGTAGTGAGCAAATTGCTAAAAAAAATTACACCGTAATAGTGCATGGCAAACCCACCCATGAAGAAACCAGGGCTACATTTTCTCATGCTGCTGCCGGTACTGCCACTGTTGTAATCAACAATATGGAAGAAGCAATAGAGCTGGGAAAATTTATAAAGGGTGAAAGACAATGGGATGAATTTTATAAAAAATTTGAAGGGCGCCTTTCTGAAAATTTTAATGCTGAAAAAGATTTGCAGCGCATAGGCGTGGTAAACCAAACCACCATGCTGGCAAGCGATACCCAAAGTATTGCCGATTACTTAAAGCAAATAATGATAGAAAAATACAAGCTTACCCAAAATAATATTGAAGAAAGATTTGCAGATACAAAAGATACTTTATGCTATGCTACCAACGATAACCAATCGGCAGTATATGGCCTTATTGGCCAAAATGCAGACCTGGCAATAGTTGTAGGAGGATACAATAGCAGCAATACCTCACACCTTGTAGAGCTATGTGAAGAAAAGCTCCCTACTTATTTTATTAATAATGCCGATAAATTTAATGCAACATCTATCACACATTTTAACCTGCATCAAAAAAAAGAAATAACTACTCCAAATTTTTTACCCCCGGGCATACCTGTTAATATATTAATTACTAGCGGAGCCAGTTGCCCCGATGCCCTGGTAGATGAAGTGATAGAAAAGTTGGTGTCTTTTTATAAGGTAAATATTTCTATTGCAGAATTAATAGAAACATTTAAAAGCAGTTCTACTAATTAATGTAATATTTTTTTAAAAAAATTGCTGCTAAAAATGTGTATCAAAAAATAATTTTCCCGATTACAAATTTGGTACTGCCTCATGCACCAGTTTTAATGCCTGCTTTAGTTGTTCATCAGTAGTTAAATTAGTATTATCAATAACAATGGCATCATCGGCTTTTCGCAGTGGGCTTACTTCTCTATTTGAATCAATATAGTCCCTCATTTCGAGGTTATTCTTTACTTCTTCTATGCTGATATTTGGGTTTTTGGCATACATCTCTTTGTATCTTCGGGTAACCCTTACAGATATATCTGCCGTCATAAATATTTTAAGTTCGGCACCCGGAAAAACAGTGGTGCCAATATCCCTACCATCCATTACTATTCCTTTTTTTGCACCCATTTTTTGCTGTTGTGCCACGGCAAATGCCCTCACTGCTGCAATAGCGGCCACTTCACTTACTTTTTCTGCAATTACCAGGTCTCTTATTACATATTCTACATTCTCATCGTTTAAATATATTTCAGACTGTGAAGATTTGTTGTTATACTCAAAATGAAGGTGAATATTTGACAAGGCTTCTGTTACTTCTTTTTCGTCTGTCCAGTCAGTATGATTTCTTAAAAAATATAAGGTAATAGCCCGATACATTGCCCCACTATCTATGTACACATAGTTGAGTGACTTTGCAAGTTGCCTTGCCAGAGTACTTTTACCACAGCTACTCCAGCCATCAATAGTAATGATAATTTTTTTTGCCATTATACTGCAAAAATCTATTAAAAAAAATCTATATCAAAATAATGCCGGTACTTTTAAAAAAATATCCCTGTTTGAGTGGTCAAACAGGGATGGCGAAGTATTGTATTTTTTATTTTTAAACTTCCGATTTCCTTTCCTTTTTCTTAGGTTCTTCTTTTAAGCGAAAGATAATTTTGCCTGCTTCTTTATCAAGTTCGGCAACAACGGTATCGCCATTTTTGATATTGGCATTCAAAATTTCTTCTGCTAAGGGGTCTTCAAGGTACTTTTGTATAGCCCTGTGCAAAGGCCGGGCGCCAAACTGGCTATCGTATCCTTTATCGGCAATAAAGTCTTTAGCTTCCGGCGCTAACTCTAATACAAAACCCAGGTTGCTCAACCTTAACATTACCCCCTTCATTAAAATATCTATTATTTCAAAGATATTTTCTTTTGTTAAAGAATTAAATATTACCACATCATCAATCCTGTTTAAAAATTCGGGGCTAAAAGTGCGTTTAAGCGCTTTTTCAATGATGGCTTTATTATTTTCATCAGAGTTTTCGAGGCGGTTAGCCGTTGCAAATCCTACTCCGTCTCCAAAATCTTTAAGCTGCCTTACACCAATATTGGAGGTCATTATAATCATGGTATTTTTAAAATCTACTTTTCTGCCAAGGCCATCGGTAAGCATACCATCATCAAGCACCTGCAATAAAATATTGTAAATATCCGGGTGAGCTTTTTCTATTTCGTCAAGCAAAATAACACTATATGGTTTACGTCTAACCTTTTCCGTTAGCTGGCCACCTTCTTCATATCCTACATATCCCGGAGGGGCGCCAATAAGGCGGCTCACGGTAAATTTTTCCATGTATTCACTCATGTCTATCCTTATCAATGCATCGTCGCTATCAAACATGTGGCGGGCAAGGGCTCTTGCAAGCTCCGTTTTACCCACACCGGTAGGGCCAAGAAAAATAAAAGTACCTATTGGTTTTTTAGGGTCTTTAAGGCCTACCCTGTTTCTTTGAATAGCTTTTACCACTTTTAAAATTGCATCCTGCTGGCCTACTACTGCACCTTTCAGGTCATCGGCCATGCGGCGCAATTTGTCTGTTTCGGCCTGTACCATTCTTTTTACCGGTATGCCGGTCATCATGTGTACCACTTCTGCAATATCTTCTTCTGCAATAGGGTAACGTTTATTTTTACTTTCTTCTTCCCAATCCGTTTTAGCTTTTTCCAATTCTTCCTGCAAGCGCTTTTCTGTATCTCTTAATGAAGCGGCTTCTTCAAACTTTTGGCTTTTTACTACCTTATTTTTTTCAAGCTTAATGTCTTCAATCTTTTTTTCAAGCTCTATAATATTTTCGGGAACATTTATATTTTTAATATGCTTTCTTGCGCCTACTTCATCTAATACATCAATAGCTTTATCTGGCAGCAGCCTGTCTGTCATATACCTGTCGCTCAATTTTACACATGCTTCTATAGCTTCGGGGCTGTAGGTTACATTGTGGTAATCTTCATACTTGCCTTTAATATTATTTAATATTTCTATTGCTTCCAGTACAGATGGCTGCTCTATTAATACTTTTTGAAAGCGCCTGTCTAATGCTCCATCTTTTTCAATATGCATCCTGTATTCATCTAAGGTAGAAGCACCAATGCATTGCAGTTCGCCCCTTGCCAGAGCCGGTTTAAAAATATTTGATGCATCCAAAGAGCCGCTTGCACCACCTGCCCCAACGATGGTATGAATTTCATCAATAAATAAAATAACATCCCTGTTTTTTTCCAATTCATTCATGATGGCTTTCATCCTTTCTTCAAACTGACCACGGTACTTAGTACCGGCTACCAATGCAGCTAAATCGAGGCTTACCACTCTTTTATCAAACAATACCCGGCTTACTTTGCGCTGTACAATTCTTAGCGCCAAACCCTCTACTATGGCGGTTTTGCCCACTCCGGGCTCCCCTATTAAGATGGGATTATTTTTTTTACGGCGGGATAATATTTGCGATACCCTTTCTATTTCATTCTCTCTTCCTACAATGGGGTCTAACGATCCTGACTCTGCAAGCCTTGTAATATCTCTTCCAAAATTATCCAACACCGGGGTTTTGGTTTTGGGCTGATTAGCGGCGCCTGGTTTTTGAGAACGTTGCTGACCGTATTGCTTTTTTTCTTCATCAAAATCATCTTCTTCATTAAACTCTGCCTGCGGCGGATTACTGGTTACAAAGCCTAACTCGCTTTTAAAAATATCGTAGTCCACATCAAACTGATTTAATATTTGCGTAGCAATATTTTCTTTATTCTTTAAAATAGAAAGCATTAAATGCTCACTTTCTACATAAGTGCTTTTTAAAGATTTGGCTTCCAGTACTGTAATTCTTATTACCTTTTCGGCCTGCTTGGTTAATGGCAAAGAGTTAATGTTTGCAATATTTTTACCGGTTTTATCTTTTACGGCCATTTCTATTTCTTTACGCAATTCATATAAATCTACGCTAAGCGATTTTAAAATTTTAATAGCGGTATTTTCACCATCCCTTATTAATCCTAAAACCAAATGTTCAGTGCCGATAAAATCATTATTGAGCCTCAGCGCTTCTTCTCTGCTGTAAGCAATTATTTCTTTTACCTGGGTGGAAAAATTATTGTCCATGCTGATAGTTTTAATTAATACAATAATAACGAATATTTAATGCCTTTAGTTGCAAAGAATCTGTAAATGTTGATATGTTGAAAAATTAGATTTTAAAATAAGCAACACATACAAAAATTACATTATTTTACATTTAATGCTTTAAAGTTATAACAATGAATGTCAAAATAGATACCAAAGAAAAATTTACCGTATTGACGCCCGAAGAGCAACATATTTCTGCTAATATGACAGAAGAACTGCAAAATCTGTTGCTTTCTTATACTAGTAAAGATAATCCACATATTATTTTAAACCTTAAAAATGTAAAAGCTATTGATATACAAGCTGCAGAAACCATTGCAGTACTTCAGCAACAATTTTATGAAAAAAGCTTTTCCTTTATTGTATGTGAAATGCAGACAGAGGTAGAAGAAATTTTTGAAAAAGCCGAATTGCTCGAAGAATTGAATACTACCCCTACCGAAAGTGAAGCCTGGGACATAGTACAGATGGAAGAAATAGAAAGAGAATTTATGGATGGATTTGATGAATAAGAATGCTGATTTTATTGACCAAACCTGAAACGAATTTACTGCCCTTAACAATTCTATAATTTTTCTTTTACGCATTTGGCGTATTTTATGTTTCATATATTTCATGTAGGTTTGTAATAACAGCATATTTCATTTTCAGGCTGATACATTAACCCTAAAAAAACTATACTTTGCTGGCATTAACTATTTTAGGAAGCAACTCTGCAATACCTGCTTATGGACGAAACCCTACAGCTCAGGTACTTCAAACCAATGATACGGCCTATCTTATTGACTGTGGCGAAGGCACACAACAGCAAATGACTTTGTACAAAATAAAAAGAAGCAAAATCAACCATATTTTTATATCTCATTTGCATGGCGATCATTATTTTGGCCTGCCGGGGTTATTAAATAGTTTAGGGCTTTTAGGCCGTACAGCCGACTTGCACCTGTTTGCCCCCGCCCCTTTAGATAAAATAATACAATTACAGTTAGATGCAGCCAACTCTGAGCTTCCATACAAATTATATTTTCATCCTTTATCAGAAGAAGGGCCCATTGCCAATGATAATAAAATATCGGTGGAATGTTTCAGGGTACAGCATCGCATAGATTGCTGGGGTTTTATCTTTAGAGAAAAAAGAAAACCGAGGAGCATCAATCCCGAAAGGGCAAAAGCTTACGAAATTCCGGCGGCATATTACCCCGAGTTGCAAAAAGGAAAAGATTATACCACAAAAAAAGGGACCATTATACCAAATGAAGAAGTAACCAATGCGGCTCCTCCTTCTAAGAGCTATGCATTTTGTGCCGATACTATTTATGATGAAAGTATTATACCAAAAGTAAAAAATGTGGACCTGCTTTATCATGAAACCACCTACCTTAAAGACCTGCACGAAAGAGCTGCAGCTAGGTACCACTCTACTACACATCAGGCAGCCGAGATTGCAAAGAAAGCCGGAGTGAAAAATTTATTGATTGGTCATTTTTCTTCGAAATATGAAAAACTCGATGATTTTTTAACAGAAGCCAGAGAGGTTTTTGAAAATACAGAGCTGGCTCTTGAAGGAAGTTGCATTATCATCTAATCGTCTTCTTCTTTGATGACATAGTTTGTCCAATCACTCATGATCCATTTATAAAATTGTGGAAACCATTTTCTCCATGCCACTTCACTGTGTTTTCCTTCGGAGTCTGTTTGAGAATATATTAAAGCATCAGACACTTGTCCCAATTTTTCTGTTACATTTTTCATATCCTGCATATACTGCTCGCCTTCCAGCCCACCCATATAGAAAAAATATTTTCCGGTAAGTTTTTTACCCAGGGTATCTGTGAGCATAAGCATTTGAGGCGATACCCAAAATGCCGGTGAAAAAATACCGGCTTTACCAAATACATTCGGATACTCCAGTACCGCATAGTAAGATATAACCCCTCCCATAGAGCTGCCGGCAATGATAGTATTTTGAGGAGAGGTTAATGTTCTGTAATGCTTATCAATAAAAGGTTTTAACTGATTTACCAAAAAGGCCGTATATGCTTTTCCTTCGCCGGGGCCAAAGCGCTCATTATCGTAAGGGTTATACTCATTCAATCTTTTTGGCCCATTATCAATGCCAACTACAATACAGGCATTTTTTGTTTGCTGTTGCAAACTATCAAGGCACTCATCTACCCCCCACTCACCATAGCCCGACACATATTCGTCAAAAAGATTTTGCCCATCGTGCATATACATTACAGGATATCGCCTGGTAGAGCTGGCATAACCATCCGGCAGATAAATCCAAATTCTTCTTTTGCGGTTTAGCTCTGGCATAAAAAAAGCAGAATCGAGCATGGATACATTTTTAGAAACTGTATGCTTTCTTTCCCTGGGTGGAAAATCGTCTTTCCAGCCTAAAATATTGTATTGAAAAACTGTATCAGATGTTAGTGCAATTGTGTGATTGGCTACATCAAACCCATTGTCTTTTGATTCTACCTTGCCCCAGCTTCCCCTGGTAAATTTAAATTCGTACAAATCATCTTTTAAATTTTGAAGATGCAACTGCCAGGTAGAATCGCTTTTTGAAAAACTTAGAGGCGTTTTATTTTCTACCCATCCGTTAAAAGTTCCGGCTACATATATGGTATCGGCTAAATGCTTCTTATCATTAGATTTTATTTTGAAAAATATTTCATGCTGTGCAAATGCAACAGATGTAATAAAAAATAAAACTCCTGTAAGAATTGATTTTTGATTAATAGCAGGCAACAGTCAAAATTTTTAAGTGAAGCAATTATTTATTTAAATACAATTTTACTTTTTTATGCAGTTCACTGCTCAATGCTACCACCGGTAACCTAAATACATTTTCAATAATCCCCAGTTCGTACAAAAAAGCTTTTACACCGGCAGGATTATTTTCGGCAAACATTAAATTGTATGCATCTATTAGTGCATCATTTATTTTTTTTGCAGTAGTAAAATCATTTTTAAGGCCCGCATTTACCATTGCCGAAAACTGCTGTGGCAGGGCATTTGCTGCTACACTTATTACCCCATCCATACCGCAGGCAAGTTGTGGCATCGTCAGTGCATCATCGCCGCTTACTACTAAAAAGTCATCAGCCCGGTGCCTTAATATTTCCATGCATTGTTGCATATCGCCACTTGCTTCTTTTATGCCGGCAATATTGCTTACCTCCCTGGCAAGCCTGATAGTAGTGTTGGCTTCCATGTTTTTTCCGGTACGGCCCGGCACATTGTATAAGATTACCGGCTTTGGAGAGTTTGCAGCTATCATCTTATAATGCTGGTACAATCCTTCCTGGCTTGGTTTATTGTAATAAGGGCTTGCACTCAATACCGCTACGGCTTCGTCAAGCGGAAAATAATTTAAATCATCTATTACAGATTTTGTATTGTTGCCACCCACACCAACTACTACGGGTACACGCTTATTGATATGCTTGTATGTAAATTCAATTATTTGCTTCTTTTCTTCTTTGGACAATACCGGTGTTTCGCCGGTAGTACCCATTGTTACAATATAATCTACTCCATTGCTCAATAAAAAATCGAGCAGTTTACCTAATGCATCGTAATCTACTTTGTCATTTTTGGTAAAAGGTGTAATTACGGCCACACCTGTACCTCTCAATATACCTCTAAGGCTCATAAATCTTATAATTTTTTGGTGAAGGTAAAAAAAGACTGGGAATACTTATAGTATAAAAAAAATATCCTTCCTGGATTGCTCGAGGAAGGACCGGCCTTTTCTTAAGATTATAGAAACCTAACTGTTCAGTATTTTAGAGTAATTTAGGTAATTTTTATCTTTCCCAAAAATAAACAGGCAGGAACCGTTTTTTATTTTTTCAATAATGGGCCGGCTTAAAGCTTCCGGTACTGCAGGGCAGCCCCAGCTTCTGCCTAAATATCCATTAGACCTGATAAAGTTTTCGCTTACATAATTTGCTCCATGCATTACTATTGCCCTTTCGTCTGCCCTGTCGTTAATACCACTTTCAAGCCCGCTTAAATGCAATGAAAAACCATTTTTTCCCAGGTAGGTGCCTTCTGTTTTATAAAATCCCAGGCTGCTTTCAAAGCTCTCTGGCCGGTTTGAAAATCTATTTGCATACTCCTGTCCACTGTTTTGGCCATGTGCCACATAGGTGTTAAATAAAATTTTCTTATTCAACAAGTCTATTACAAAAAGCCTTTTTTGTGTTGATGATTTTGTAAAATCTATAATTGATATTACACTCTCGTTGCTTATTTTTCCTTTAGCTTTTAAATATTCGTATCCTTTAACAGCATTTTGATATGCCGATAACGATAAACCTTTTACATTTAATTGTAAACTATCATACAGTACAAGCATGGTACTCATTGCTGATGTAGCGGTATTGGTAATAACTGCAGGCTTGTTAATCCTAAATTCATTTGACCTTGCAAAGGCAAATGGCAGGTGAAGCATAAATATAAGTACAGTAATAAAAAAAAGGTATCCCCTTTTCATTTTAAAGTTAATCATACCTGTATAAGATTTTAAAACACTAAAAACGAAATAGTAAGTGTAGATGTTGTGCTTATCTTAAAACTATTTTAAAAAAAAATTGGTTAGCCTTTTCAATAGAAACAGGGCGCAAATGTACTATTCATCGTATTTACAGAGCAGGCAATTATGTTAAAAATTACCTTTATGGCTTTAACAAAGGGGCTAAATAACTGATTCTTAATAAAAAAATATTACCATATATTTTTATAAAATTATATATGTGCAATATTGACAGGGGTTTACAATAAGGAGCGTAATTTTTGCCTGAAGGCAGGGTTAGAAAGTACCTGTAATTCAAAATCATTCATCCAGGTTTGTAATCGGCTATTTTCTGCCGGGGTTAGGTTATTAAAAAAATAGGCCATTTCAATCTTTGTATCATTTTGCAGGGTTGCATATAAAGCTTTGGTCAATACCCATGCTGTGCTACCGCCCTTCATGCCGGCATGTTTTAGCCATTGTTGGTTGGCAGGGTTTTCCATTACTTTTTCCAGTACTTCTGCAAGTATTTGATAGGTTTTTTTATCAAAATATTTTCTTTCATTTAATATTTGAGCAATTTTTACATACTCTTTTGTAGTGCCTGCGGGCAGCCTGTCGCTCCAGGCTTTCTGCATATTAAGGCTTAAGTCTTGTGGGCGAAAAGAAGCTTTTAATACCGTATCATATTTTAGCGCTTTGTGCATGTCATAAATAAATCGGCAATATTGCTCACTCGATAACCTTGATATTCCTTTTAAAATACTCTGTTCACTTTTGTGCCTGGGATTTTGATATACAAATAAAGAAGCTACCAGTGGGTATATTGCAGTATGCTGCTTTAATCCAAACAACAGAATATTGTTTTTTACATTATCAATGCCGAGCAAATCCATCAGGTATTCAGCATTGGCATTGCTGCTAAACATTATCATACCTTTTGCTACTTCCAGCAATGTTATGCTATCGTTTTGTATATGCCCTTGTGCCTTTTCATACATTAGCCAGTTGGGGTGGGCGCCTCCATCGGTGTTGGGTAAATAATATTTATCTAATTCATTCAATGCTACTCTTGCATTTTCATTCACTACACCTGCCGCAGCCTGCTTGGCAAATTCTATAGCCACCATTATTTTTACGGTGCTGGCCAGCGGCATTAAAGTATTTTCATTTACATGAGCCAACACAGTATCGTTTTGCAAAACGTAAATGGAGGATCTGTCTTTATTGCCGGCAATAAAATTCAATAGAGAATCTGCTTTGCTTTGTGCATGTAATTGCGTGCAAATGGAGCATATAAAATAAAGAGCAAATATTTTTTTCATATTATTGGTTATTTATGTTTTGCCATTAATAAATTATTTCATCGCTGCATTAGCAAGTACAATAATGATGCAATTCTTAAAACTTGTTTTTCCACATCATACTCTCTACAGGTTTATTAGGCTGGCCGCTGTATTTAGCATTTTTCTTCTCATTATATTTTACCAGTATATCGCCATCTACCGGAAAATAAATCAATTGCCCAATGGGCATTCCTTTATAAACTCTTACCGGCTGCTTTACAGAAATTTCTAAAGTCCAGTTGCCGCAAAATCCTACATCGCCTTTGCCTGCGGTAGCATGTATATCAATGCCCAGGCGGCCTGTAGAAGATTTGCCTTCTAAAAAAGGCACATGAGCATGTGTTTCGGTGTACTCTTCCGTTACGCCCAGGTAAAATACATGTGGCAGCAATAAATATCCTTCATCCGGAATATCAAAATATTGTATGGTATTGTGTTTCTTAGCATCCAGCTCTGCCTGCTCATAGGTAGCAAGTGTTTTGCCCAGGTGTACATCATAGCTGTTACTACCAAGGCATTCACGCTGGTAAGGAATTATTTTGATGGTATTTTTTTCTATTTCTTCTAAAATACGAGTATCGCTTAAAATCATTTGGTAAAATATTTTTTTGTTACCGGCAGCAGTGCAGGTGGCAACATTGTTGCGTCGCACACTTTTACTGCATACCTTTATTGAGCAATTTTAAAAACACAAAACTAAATTTTGCAAACTACAATCTCAAATATGCAGGGGTACTATGCCATTGGTTTATCAACAAAATATTAACGCAGTTACAAAGTTGGGCGTTTGGAATATTACAGAAGCAGAAGATTTTTTTGCAGAAAAGGTAATGTTGCAAAAAGAAATCAGCCATCCGCACAAGCGGCTGCAACACCTGGCAGCACGGCATTTGCTCACTATGTTGTTCAAAGATTTTCCCTTACCACTTATTCAAATTGCCGACACACGAAAGCCTTTTTTGCCCAATGAAGCCTTTCATTTTTCCATATCGCATTGCGGAAACTATGCAGCCGCTATTGCCAGCAAAACCAACAGGGTGGGTATTGATATTGAAATCCCCCAACAAAAAATTGTACGCTTACAACACAAATTTGTAACCGATAAAGAAAAAGATGTACTATGTTCCCAATTTGCAAATGATACCATTGCCCTTACAATTGGGTGGAGCATTAAAGAAGCCATGTTTAAATGGTATGGTACCGGCGAAGTAGATTTTAAAGAACATCTCAATATTATCAGTTTAGAAAAAGAAGATAATTTTTTTAATGCACATTGCCTCCTCAAAAAAAATGGTAAAATAGCCCTCACCGTAAGTGGTACGCTATTTTCCGGCAACAGCCTGGTATGGTTAGTAAGTTAATTTTCAATCAATCCGGTATTTATATCATCTTCTAACTGCATGTTGATAGAATCCCTGCCGGCAATGCCTTCTACTGAGCCAGATATGTGCAATGAATTTTGAATAATCAGCTCAATTTGTTTTTCTTTTTTCTTCCAGTTTTTTTCAAAATCTTCTCTTTCTTTTTGCATCATGGCACGCAGGTTTCTAAAGCCTTCTCTAATGGCATTCCAGTTGCCAATAAACTCATGCCCGGTTAAATAATTGTACAGGGCCACCATTTTTTCGCCTTTGTTTTCCTGGCTTTTTTTAGAGTCGCTAATTTTTAAAATTGCATTTCGTAGTACTACCGCCAGGCTTTTTACTTCTGAAAAACTACAAATGTAAACGCCACTTTTTTCGCCAAACTGTTGCATATCCTTAGGCATTGTTTTGGTTACAATCACGGCTATGTCTGCACCCTGGCCCAGCATATCATTTTTTAATTTGTCAATCCAGTCGGCTGTAAAATTTTCTGTACGCTTGCTTTCATAAATAATTTTACCACACTCTACGCCAATATTGTTTCTTACTGTTTGAATACAATCGGCTCCTCGTACACCTTTGCCTACTTCAGATATCATATCAAATGGAAAAGCAGTTCTTAATAATTCTTCCAGGGCTATTTCCTGTATTTCGCCCTGCAGTTGCATAGAGCCCTGCTCGGCTTTGCGCTTCATTTCATCCACCAGTTTTTTTTGATCTTCTAATTGCTTTTCTAATTCTTTTTGCCTGAGGTTGTACTCATTTTCTTTTACCGAATTTTTTTCTGCCTCCTGCTTGCGTACCTGGTCTGTTATTTGCAATCTTTCCTGCTGCAATTTTATCTGAATCTCCAATTCCAATTCTTCTTCCTTATTCTTTAATTCCTGCATTTTCTTTAAAAAATCCAGTTCTTTTTGCCTTGCCTGCTTTAGCTTTTCTTCATTATCAGCATTATTTGACTGCAATAATTTCACCTGGTTTTCAAAATCGGCCGATACTGACTTGCGTATATTTTCTTCTAAATTTTCTTTTAGTTTTTTTCTTTCTTCGTCCAGCTTTGCCAAAAACTCATCGTCTTTTTTTCGTTGCCAGTCCTGCATTTTCAATCTTAATTCTTTCTGCACTTCATCCCGTATTGCTTCATTGGGCTCAAACTGGTGCCCGCAATTAGGGCATTTAATATCGGTTGCCATATTGTACTATTTTACTACAAGATAAATAAAATAAAAAACCTTTCCATTGCAGAAAGGTTTTTAATAAGTGCGGCGAATCAGATTCGAACTGACACGCCCGTTGTGTGAGCGCTACCACCTCAAGGTAGTGCGTCTACCAATTTCGCCATCGCCGCAAAATTTTTAGAGTGGCAAATTTAATTGATAAGTTGATATTAGAAAAAGTAATTTATTTATGCAGCACTATTCTAAAGGTAGTGCCTTTGCCCGGCTCACTCTGTTTTACATATAATTCTCCCTTATGATACTGCTCTATTATGCGTTTGCTAAGCGAAAGCCCAAGGCCCCAGCCTCTTTTTTTGGTAGTAAAACCGGGTTTAAATACATGGGCAATATTTTTTCGGGTAATGCCTTTTCCAGTGTCTTTTATATCTATCCACACCTGAGTAGTTTCATTTTTTATTTCAATATTAATGGCTCCCTGCCCGTCCATTGCATCCAGCGCATTTTTTAAAAGGTTTTCTATCACCCAGTCAAATAGCGGAGCATTTATTAAAGCTGGTACTTGATCCTGCCCATTAGTGTTGATACTAAAACTAACTTTTTCGGGCGCCCTTCTTTTAATGTATGCCAGCATATCTTGTACCTGAGGCAATATATCAGTTTCTTCCAGCTGTGGGGTGCTTCCTATTTTTCCAAACCGGTCGCTTACTAATTTTAATCTTTCCACATCTTTGTTCATTTCTATCCCAATTTTTTCATTGCCTTCTTTTTCTTTCAGCATTTCTACCCAGCCCTGTAGTGAAGAAAGCGGGGTGCCTAACTGGTGAGCCGTTTCTTTTGCCATGCCCGCCCATACCTGGTTTTGTGTACTCTTATTTCGGGTACTGATGGCTATTAAAGTAACTATAATAAATAATGCTACTACTATTAATTGTACAATGGGAAAATACCTGATTTGCTTTAGCAAAAATGATTCACCGTAATATACCAGGTTATGTTGTTTTATATTAAAAGGGTTTTTCCAAATGATTGGCGCATTGGCATCTTTAAATTCTTTTAATTTTTTTTGTAAATAGCCAGTATTGTGCACTATTTTAAAACTATCCAGGTTGTAAAAATCCATGATGCTGTCTTTCTCATTCACCACTATCATCGGGATATCTTTATTATTTTCTGTGAGCACCTTACTCGATAAAATGGTGGAACTCGTATTTACATTATTCGTTTCGTTTACAGCTTCTACCCATTGTTCTATTTTTTGTTTTTCATCATTTGCAATTTTTTTTGCCAAAAAATTAGAGTAAAAGATGCTTGCCGATACGATGGCAATGGCTATGATGGCAAGGCTGCTACGCCAGTTGAATAATTGTAAAAACATCACTAAAAATAAACATTAAAAATGGTTTGTGCTACAAAGCCACAGGGGTAAATTAACAGCATCTTGCAAATAATAATCTTTTATTAAAATTCAATGTAAGTTTGCTCAAATTATTTTTAATGGCAGAGCCAATGCATTTTACTGAAACAGCAGCCCCATTGGTAGCTATCGTTATTCTAAATTGGAATGGCAGAGATTTTTTGCAACAATTTTTACCTTCAGTACTTGAAAGCACCTATCCCAACAAAAAAATTATTGTTGCAGACAATGCTTCTACAGATGATTCTGTAAAAATGTTACAGCAACATTTTCCTACGGTAGAAATTTTAATAAATGAAACAAATGAAGGTTTTGCAAAAGGATATAATACTGCTTTAAAAAAAGTAGAGAGCGATTATTTTGTATTACTCAACAGTGATGTAGAGGTATCGCCCGGCTGGATAAACCCGGTAATAACTTTAATGGAAAGCGATCCTGCCATTGCAGTTTGCCAGCCAAAAATATTATCGTATCATCAAAAAAATAATTTTGAATATGCCGGTGCATGTGGTGGTTGGATTGATCATCTTGGTTATCCCTTTGCAAGAGGCAGGGTATTTGAAGATTGCGAAACCGACCATGGGCAATACAATAATGTGGTACAATGTTTTTGGGCAAGCGGGGCAGCTATGTTTGTAAAAGCTCCTGTATTCAAAGCATTAAATGGGCTTGACGAATTCTTTTTTGCCCATCAGGAAGAAATTGACTTTTGCTGGCGTGCACAGCTTAGCGGATATAAAATTTATGTGCAACCGGCATCGGTTGTATATCATGTAGGTGGTGGTACCTTGCCAAGGGGTAATAGTAAAAAAACATATTTGAACTATAGAAATAATATGATAATGCTGTACAAGAACACTGCCCTTGCTGCAAAAATTTGGCTCATCCCTTACAGGCTGCTGCTAAATATGCTTGCCGCTTTTAAGAGCCTGATTGCCGGAGATGCAGGCTATTGTTGGGCAGTATTAAAAGCCCACTTTCATTTTATTGGCTGGATATTGTTTCATAAAAAAGAATCGCTATTTGTAACCCATAAAAAAAACAAACCCAGCAGCATCTATCAGGGAAACATCATTTGGGATTATTTTATTAAAAAGAAAAAGACCTTTATTGAAATTGTTGGCGACAAATAATTTTTTTTAAATAGAAGACCTTATTTTTGCAAACGAAAATACATACACATGCAGCAAGAAATAATAGACAATAAAGACAAAGATTTTGCCCACAACTGGGTATCTTCTTCACGTTTTATATGGCTTTGCCAGGTATTTTTAGTACTAGCGCTGATATTGGGCGGTTGTTATAACCTGTACACTCATCGTTATAAGGGGCATCCCGAAGTAAATGTACCTGACAATACTTTGTACAATCCTAAATACAAATAAAAAATTTTGTAGTTAGGATGTAACCCTTATTTTTGCAGTCCAAAAAAAAATAGTTCTTTAAATAATTGCGGAAGTAGCTCATTTGGTAGAGCACGACCTTGCCAAGGTCGGGGTGGCCGGTTCGAGCCCGGTCTTCCGCTCAGCAATTTTCCCGACCTGGTCGGGATTTTTTTTCTATTACCTGTTTAGCCTTGCTAAATAAACTTAGCATCATCACAAAGTTTAGTGGCCGGTTATAAAAAAGTAGCCTTTACTTTTTTATAAAAAACAGAAAAGATATAGATGGTAAAATTGTGCTACCCGGGTGGTGGAACTGGTAGACACGCAGGACTTAAAATCCTGTTCGCAGTAATGCGAGTGACGGTTCAATTCCGTTCCCGGGTACCTGGCCTTAGTTATTTGCTAAGGCTTTTTTATTGCCCTTACATTTAGTTGGAGATGAAAAATTTTTCTCTATTTACATTTTGCCCATTACATACATGGCTCCTTTGGGCGTAGGGTTTCCACCTTCGGTTTCAAGCGTTACGGCAAATGCCTGAGCATTGCCAAAAGATTTCATTTTTTGAATTTGGTATTGCTCTCCTTTTTTTGTTTTTACAATCATGCCGGCATCTTCCGGCTTGCCATCTACAATAGCCCATAATTGATATTGTTTTCCAGCAGGAGCATCGGGCAGGTTGGAAGGGTCTAAATACACTTCGCCGGTATTTTTCATCCAAAATATTTTTGCGGCAGCATTTGGCGCCACATCCATACCATGTAATGATACCGGTTCGCTATACTTGCTTTGTACCACGCTCATATTATGATTGAGCATATCTAATTGGCTATTCAGTTGTGCTAACTGGCTATCCTGGTTTTGTAGTTGCTGCCTGGTCAAGGCATTTTCATAATTTACAGTTTGGTATTTATTATAATATACATAATTGAAAATGACGCTGCCGAGTAGTAAAATTATTGAAGCTGCAGCTACCCATTTCCACACCGGGCTTATGGAATATATTTTTGTATTGTTTTCTTTTACAGATGTATCAGGTTTAATGCTTATGCTATTTAATATTTTACTTTTTACAGCAGCATTAGGTTCTACAGCCTGCGCCATAGCTAGTTTTTCCATTGCCTCCTCTATTTCGTTTATCTCTGCAGCCACTTCAGGATATTGTTTTATCCATACCTGTACCCTGGCTGTATCTTCTGCAGAGGTAAGCCCCAACACGTATGTTTCTAATATGCCTGATGATATGATTTCTTGTACCTCCATTTACTGTTACATAAGTTTTCTTAATTCCAAAATTGCACTGCGTATCCTTGTTTTTACAGTACCAATTGGTATTCCTATTTCTTTTGCTATCTCTTCCTGTGTATAACCATTAAAATAGGCCAATTCAATTACAATCTGTTGTTCGGGCTTTAATATTGCCAATTGTTTTCTTAATCCAATTGTATCAAATTTAGCAGTATTAAAGCCTCCATCCTGATAATTAATTACGGATTTTTCGTCTTGTGAGATTTTTTGCTGTTTTTTAAACCCTTTGCTTCTGAGAGTATCAATTGTAAGATTTCGAGTTAGGTTTATCATCCAGGTAAATAACCGGCCCTTACTGCTGTCATATTGATTAAAGTTATTCCAAATTTTTACAAAAGCTTCCTGCAAAATGTCTTCTGCCAGGTGATGCTCTTCTACCATCCTGGTAATTACGCCAAATATTGCGGCAGAATAGTTATCGTATAAATATGAAAATGCGCTGGTATCCTGCTTCTTAAGCAGTAAAATCAATTCTTCTTCGCTATATTTAATTGCTTGTTGCAAACAGTATATTAGATAAATATAAATTTGAAAATTAGTTCATTTTTTTGCAATCCGCAATTAATATAATTGCCATAAAAAGATACTGCAAAAATTTACTGAGAAATTACTTCATACATTCCATTAAATAAGTACCATTTTCCTGTGGCTACTTCCCTGCATTTGTACCTTGTTCTTATTTTTTCGCCTTTTATAAAAACTCTATCACCTTTTATTTTAAAGGCAGCGCCTGATGGCAATTGCTCCACTACAAAATGGCCTGCCTTTGGAGCATCGTACTTTTTTAATACCCTTAGCAATCTTGTATCGCCACAACTGCTTGCCGCAGGGCTTTTTAAAGAAAGCAGGAGCACATGTTCAATATCGGCCGGAAATATTTTTTTCTCAATAAATTCTGCCAGGATTAAACTAAATTCTTTTTTCCATTCTTTGCCATGTGATTGCACCCTGGGGCCATAATGCTCAAAAGTAAATAAGTGAGCCAGCTCGTGCAGCAGGGTTAATAAAAAAGAGTATTTATTTAAATTACCATTGATACTGATACGGTGCCCGGCGCCATTAGATGCATGGCGATAATCGCCTAAAATAGATTGCCGATGCCGGGTGATGGTTAATTGTACTTTGTGTAATTGAATATAATGCAATACCGGCTCAAAACTACCTTCGGGCAAAAATGGTATTAAAGCCGAAAAAGAAACCTTTTGCTTAGGCATTTTTTTGTTTATTCAGCTTCAATAATATCATTACTTCTACCGCCAGATAAATAAGGTAAAAAAACATGGCAATAAAAACAGAAATTTTATTGACAGATTTACCAGAGGCAAGTACATAGCCCATTACAGCTATAATACAGATGAACATTTTGAGCATCACTCCCCCCATTACGCTTCTTATAAACACATTTGGGTTTGCATTTTTTAAAGCTTTTTTCTGCATAAAAAATGCCAATAAGAATACCAGAAAAAAAATAATATTAGCACCTATCAATACATAATTATCTATATGATGGGCATAAAAATAATCCCATCCAATACCTATTACAATGCTAATGATAAGAAAAACTATAAGTAATGGAGCTAAAGGTTTTGCAAAACTAACCATCTATTTTTTTGTGCAAATTTATGTAGCTATTGCTTAATATCCACAGAAGGCGTTAATTGGTTTTTGTAAAAATAAAAAATGAGCCATTCAAAATAAAATGGCTCCTAAAAAATTGTGTTGGGAGATAATTCTATTACTCATTCACCACCATGGCCACTTCGGGTTTTAATTCTACAATATTAGCGCCCATTTGGCAGGTTCCATTATAATTTACGGTACTTTCTATCAGTAATTTTGCAGCCTGAATATCGCCGGATACGGTAGCTTTTCCTTTAAGTTGAAGCAGCTCAGTAGCAGTAATATTGCCCGTTACCTGGCCCATTATATCTGCCTGACGGCAATAAATACTGCCTTCAATACAACCACCTGCGCCAACAAGCAGCTTGGCTTTGCTTTGTATATTTCCTTTTAAAGTGCCGTCAATTCTTAAATCGCCAGCCGTATCAATATTGCCTGTAATAGTAGTACCGGCGCCAATTATACTACTTGATGCAGATAATGATGCATCATCATTTTCAGATTTTTTCTTTGAGGTAAACATAAACGCAGCGTTTAATTTGGTTATAAGATTAATTATTTATTAAACGAAAAGATTAATAAATTTATTCTTAATCATCATTATTTTCTACTTTAGGCAAGGCTAACCTGTTGGTATCCAGCTTAGATATATTTCCTTTTAATACTTTCTGAATATCTTCATAATACCTGTGCTGGTATTGCAAAGCCTGCTCCATAGAGTCAGTTCTTATTTTAAGATCCCGATATTCTCTCATTTGCCTGGCATTGCCATACCCCACCCCCGGCAAATAATATTTAAGGGGAGTAAATATAATTAATGCAACCGTTAATCCAATCATTAAAATAAATAAGGAACTGAATGCCACATACACACTAAGCCTGTTTAGCTTAAATTTTACTACTTCTTCATACGTATCTTCATTCATAATCACCAGCCTGTAATGATTACGGAGCCTTTTTAAAGTACTATTTGGATCAAGCTTGGGCATACGCTGTATTGAGAAATGAAAAATATATCAAATATCTAAATTAAACATTATCCCCGATAAATACTATTTACAAAATACCCCTGCATTATTTTTTAACATAAATAAACAATTTAATGCTTTAATATTCATGCTTGTAAATGTACTTTTGAGAGAAGGTTTGCAAAAAAAAACCGATATTTAGCCGTATTTTATAATTACATATTTTAATGTTGAAACCAAAGTTGAATTTTTGCCTGTCTTTTTTCTTTTGTATGCTCTTTGCAGGTAACCTATTTGCACAGCCCAACTGGACTATCAACCCTTTTGGTAAAGAAAAAAAGCCGGAGCAATATGAGGATAAAATACTGGCCTCAGAAAAAACGGATAAAAAACTAACTACGTTTAGAAAATTTATTCAGAACACCACCACACATTACAATTATTATTTTAATGCAAATAATAAACTTAATGCAGTAATAGAGAGGGCAAAGATGGCGCAAAAAGACGACTACAGCACTATGCTTTCTTTTTATCCTTATTCATTAGACAATACAGCAGAGCAAAAAACCGAACTTGATTCTGTAATTTATAAATGTACAGGAGGCATTCTTTTGCATGACCTCAGAACAGACTGGGTTGACAATTTGTACCTGCTCATTGGCAAAGCATATTATTTTAGACAACAATTTGACTCCGCCGCTTTTACATTTCAGTTTATTAATTACAATCTTTTTCCCCGAAAAAAACATGAAGATGACGATCGCATTGTAGGCACCAATGATGCCTCAAAAAGCGGTAGCATCTCTATAGCAAATAAAGAAAAAAGAAATTTGCCGCAAAAGTTACTAACGCTACCGCCTAGCCGCAATGATGCTTTGATATGGCTGATACGCACTTTTACAGATCAGGAAGAGTATGGTGATGCCGCCGGGATGATTAATATTTTATCTCACGACCCTAACCTGCCTAAGAGGCTTAAAAACCCCCTTGAAGAAGTAACCGCTTACTGGTTTTTTAAACAAGGTAATTATGATAGCGCTGCCTACCACCTTGATAAAGCATTAGATGATGCCGACTCTAAAGAAGACAAAAGCCGCTGGGAGTTTTTGCTGGCGCAGATGTATGAACAAACAAAAGATTTTAACAAAGCTTCTTTGTATTACAGCAAAGCATCTAAACACACTACCGACCCTGTAATGGATATATACGCCAGGCTTAATGATGCAAAATTGATGAGGAATAATGGGGATTATAAAGAAATGCAAAATAGTATTGATCATCTTTTGCAAATGGCACACAAAGACCGTTTCGAAAATTATCGGGATATTATTTACTACTCTGCAGCACAACTAGAAATGCAGAAACCCGATACCGGCAAGGGTATTACAAACTATACCAAAAGCGTAAAATTCAATACCGGCAATATTCCATATAAAAATAAATCATATTACCAACTGGCAAATATTTCGTATAACCAGCACCGTTATAAAGATGCTTCTTCTTTTTACGACAGCCTTGACCTAACAATAAAACATTTAGAATTTGACTCAGCAGGCACCATCACCCGCAAAGAAGTGCTGGCAAGGCTTGTACAAAATCTACAGGCTATTGACAAAGAAGACAGCCTGCAACGCATAGCGGCGATGCCTGAAGCAGACCGGATGGCATTTGTAAAAAAATTGGCCAAACAGTACCGCAAACAAAATGGCCTTAAAGAAAATGATGAAGATTTTTCGGGCAACACTTTAATTACTTTTGACAATAACAGCAGCACTCCCATAGATTTATTTAATACCTCCTCTAAAGGCGATTGGTATTTTAATAATACAAGCCTTAAATCAAGAGGGTATTCTGACTTTAGGGCTAAATGGGGCAAAAGGGAAAATGTAGATAACTGGCGCAGAAAAGCAGCCATAAGTCAAATGCCCGGCAAAGGCTCAGGAGTAACAGGCGCTGCAAGTGTAGGCGGCGATCCTAACGACCCTGCCTCATCTGCCAATGGCAACCTCGGTATCAATAATGGCACAGTGGCAGATTACTCTTATGAAGGGTTAATGGCAAACCTCCCTCTTACCAAAGCGCAATTGGATACGAGCAATAAAATTGTTGCAGTAAATTTATTAGCCTCTGCTAAAATATTTCAAAATGAATTGTTCGATTATCAGCAGGCCATTGATACCTACCAGGAATATTTCAGAAGATTTCCTCAACCTGAAGAAAGCGCAGAAATATTTTTGAACCTTTATTATTGTTATTCAAAACTCGGCAACATTAACCAGGCAAATAATTATAAAAATATTGTGGTAAATAATTATGCTGGCAGCCCATACAGCAATATGATACTACATCCCGAAATGCTTGAGCCCGGCAAAAAAAACCCGGCCGCAACAGCACGATACGAAAGCATTTACAATATGTTTATCGAAGGCAAGTTTGATGATGCAATGGCCGCAAAGAAAAATGCAGATAGTATTTATGGAAAAAATTACTGGACACCACAATTACTTTATATTGAAGCCATACATGATATTAAACAAAAAAATGACAGTGAAGCCATTGCTGTTTTAAAAAACCTGGAAACATTGTATCCCACTTCGCCTTTAAAAGAAAAAGCATCTACAATGATTGATGTGTTGGGAAGAAGAAAAGAGATTGAAAATTATCTTACCAATCTTAAAATTACCAGGGCAGAAGAAGACAATGTAATAGTAGCAGATGAAAGCGCACCAATTGTAGTAAAAAAAGCAGAAGCCCCTGTAGTAACAAAACCCATTGAAAAACCGGTAGTGATACCAACCATGAAAGACTCTGTTATAAAAACGCCTACAATTTTTAAAAGCGGCACTTTTACCTTAGAGCCTGATAAGCCTCAATATGTAGTGATGATATTAGATAAAGTAGATGGCGTGTACATTAATGAAGCTAAAAATGCATTTAACAGGTTTAATACCGAGAGTTACTATACACAGGGTGTAAAAATAACAAGAGATGCACTTGATGCAGACAGAACTTTGCTTTTGTTTTCGCCATTTGAAGATGCGGATGCAGCCATAAAATATTACGATAAAATTCGGAAGGCTGCTCCTACTGAGGTTTCGTGGTTGCCGGCCGGCAAATATTCTTTTATGATAATATCTGATAGCAACCTGCAGCTTTTAAAAACCAATAAAGATTTGCAAGGCTACAAAAAATTATTAAATACCAATTACAATAATAAATTTTAACCCCTGTATTATTAAACACGGATATACATTATGACTCGTTCTGTAAAAATATTGTGGCGTATTTTCTTTGGTGGCTTAGCCCTGGTAATTATCATGTTTTTATGTGCTAACTATGGCTTATTTGGCAAGATGCCATCTATTAAAGAATTAGAAAACCCCGAAGCCGACCTGGCCAGCGAAATTATTAGCAGTGATGGAGTATTGATGGGAAAATATTATGCAGAAAACAGGAGTGAAGTAAGGTACAATGAAATATCGCCAAATGTAATACATGCATTGATTGCTACAGAAGATCAAAATTTTTATGAACACTCAGGCATTGATGCCAGAGCTGTGGCCAGAGTTGTGCTAAAATTAGGAACCGATGGAGGTGGCAGCCCCATTACCCAGCAATTGGCAAAAATGATATTGGGCCAGGGGCAGGGCAATATTCTTAGAAGAGGGTTAGATAAACTAAAAGAGTGGATTATTGCTGTAAAACTCGAAAGAAATTTTACCAAAGAAGAAATTATTACTTTGTACTTAAACCGGGCGCCTTGGGGCAATGTATATGGCATTAGAAATGCAAGCCGCACTTATTTTCAAAAAGAACCGGCTGATCTAAACATACAGGAAGCCGCAGTATTGGTTGGTATGCTTAAAGGTTTTATTTATAACCCCATTGGCAACCCAAGAGGCTCTCTTAACAGGCGCAATACCGTTATTGACAGGATGGTTGATTGCAAACAACATTATCTAACTTCTGTAGAAGCTAGTATATTAAAAGCAAAACCACTTATTACCAATTACAAACAAATAGATGAAAACATTGGCATAGCGCCCTATTACAGAAGAGTATTAATTGGAGTACTAAAAGACTGGTGTAAAAACTATATCAATCCAAAAACCGGCGAGCCTTATGACCTTTACAGAGATGGTTTAAAAATATATACACCCATCGACTCCAGAATGCAGAAATATGCCGAAGAATCTGTAGAGCAACACATGCCCACACTGCAAAAGCAACTTGACCGTTATTTAAAACCACGGTTAAATAAACTTTGGGTAGGGCATGAAAATATTATTGAAAACGCTATGAAATACACCGAGCGTTGGAAAGATATGCAAGACCAGGGTATTAGTGAAGCAGATATTAGAAAATCTTTTTCTGTACCTGTAAAAATGAAAATATTTTCATGGGCGGGAAATAATAAGCATGAAAAAGATACTGTGATGACGCCCATTGATTCTATTAAATACCACAAGCAATTATTACAAACCTCTTTTGCTGCAATGGATCCCATAACCGGCGAAATAAAATGCTGGGTTGGTGGCATTAATTATAAATGGTTTAAGTACGACCATGTATTGGCAAACAGGCAGGTGGGCTCTACTTTTAAACCTTTGCTTTACACACTTGCCGTAACCGATGCAGGATATACACCCGAAACTCAAATACCCGGCGGACCGCTCACACTAAGTGGTAAGACAATCAGCACAGGCGGCGGCACCATGGCATATTGCCTTGCAAAATCTTTAAATGGCGCAGCCTGGCATTTAATGGCCATTGTAGGCCCCAAGCGTACTGTTGAATTTGCACATCAGTGCGGCATTAAAGCTAATATTCCTAATTACCCGTCAATCGCTTTAGGCGCAGCCGATATTCCCATGATACAAATGTTGCAGGCATATACCATGTTCCCAAATAAAGGGTATAATACTGCGCCGGTGTATATCAGCCGTATAGAAGATAAAGACGGAAATTTAATACATGAATTTGCCACATCGCAAAGCAAGCAGGTAATAAGCGAAGCAGACGCTTATACCATGGTAAAAATGATGCAGGGTGTAATTGCATCGGGTACTGCACGCAGGCTTAATAGTTATAACATACCAGTACAAAAAGCCGGCAAAACCGGTACCACCAATAGCCATACCGATGGTTGGTTTATTGGCTATACCCCACAAATACTTGCAGGCACATGGGTAGGATGCGAAGACCCTTTCATCCCTATTTATCCAAATGGAGGCGGTGCTGAAACTGCTTCTCCAAAATGGGGGATTTTTATGAGCAAAGTTTATGCTGATAAAACCCTTTCTGACTATACAACGCAAAAAGAATTTACTGTACCTGCCGAATTAGTAAACGATCCCATATTTGCAGATAGCAGGTTTAATGCTATTGTAAACAGCGGCGACTCGCTTACTGAAGATAATGGCAACGGAGATGCAGAAGATTTTTTACAAGACGAAACCGATATGCAAAATAAAAATATAGATAGCGCAAACAACATAAAGAAAGAAAACAATAAAGAAGATAAAAAAGATAATAAACCTACAAATACTACACCCAATGCAATAAAACCAGCCGAAAACAAAACCACGGCGCCAAAGCCTAAACCAAAAACCAATAACGATTATTAAATACAAATGCAGCATTTAAATTGCTGCATTTTTTTTGCTTCACCCTTTCTATTCCTATCTCTTTTTTATAATTTAAAAATCATTCATTGCAAATTGAATTTATTTTTTTTTAGAAAATATAAAACCAAAGTAATGCTGTTACCGTACATGTAACTGTAACAACAATTTTAAAAAAAATAAATTTTAAAAAAATGAATCCGATTAAAAAAATTGCAATGATTGCAACATTAGCCCTATTTGCTAATGCATCATTTGCACAAATGGAAAAAACGGTAACAGTTGGCGGAGCAGCCATGTACCCATCAAAAAACATTGTACAAAACGCAGTAAACAGTAAAGACCACACCACATTAGTAGCTGCCGTAAAAGCCGCCGGCCTGGTAGAAACTCTCGAAAGTGATGGCCCCTTTACAGTATTTGCACCTACCAACGAAGCATTTAAATTACTACCCGCCGGCACCGTTGATAACCTGTTAAAACCCGAAAACAAAAGTACCCTTACAGGCATTTTAACCTATCATGTAGTAGCAGGAAAGCTCTCTTCAGAAGATATAATGAAAATGATAAAAGAAGGCCATGGTACAGCCACACTAAAAACCGTAGCTGGTGGAAATTTATATGCATCTATGAAAGGAAAGCATTTAATTATTAAAGACGAAAAAGGAGGCTGGGCAATGGTAACCATCAAAGATGTAAACCAAAGCAATGGAGTAATACATGTAATAGATCATGTACTAATGCCTTCTATGAAAATGTAGATTTCAGTGGTTCATTTAAAGCCTTGCAAAGTTGCAGGGCTTTTTTATTATGTCTTTCGGCGATTCGAAAAAAAGAAAAGAATATTAAAAAATTTTCTTTCCAAAAATTTTAAGGCTGCACAATTCACCATCCATATTAGCAATATCTTTCAGATGCCCCCACTCTTCAAAACCAAGGGCCATAAACATTTGAATGCTGGCTGCATTGTGAGCAAAAATAAAACCCAACAGCGTATCAATACAAAGCCCTTTGCACTTTGTAAAAACATATTCAAGAATTTTTTTTCCAAAACCTTTGCCCCTGTATTTTTCATCCAGGTAAATGCTCACTTCAGCAGTACCTGCATAAGCGGGTCTTCCATAAAAATCCTGAAAGCTAACCCAGCCAATTACTTCGTCTTCATCTGTTTCCACCATCCACAATGGCCGCTTATCTGCAGTGTGATTGTTATACCAATTTATTTTTTCCGCCACTTGCACCGGTTTTAAATCAGCCGTTACCATTCGCCCCGCAATGGTAGAATTATAAATGGCAACAATTACCGGTAAATCATCCAACCCCGCATTTCTAAATTTCATTCCGCTTTTTATTTGCAAATTCGCAAATAAAATTTTAAGGCAATAAAAAATATTTTTTTTAAGAAGCCCGGCATAAGTTTTTATCAGCATGGGTCCTGCTATCCGCTACTACTCCCCCGCAAAGGCCGGGGGCGGTAGTAGCTCCTATCAGGGCTATTAGGCCCGGCTCTTGCCTTTCATAGCAACATATAAAAAGGCACTTTCTATTATTTTTCGGCACCCCTATTCAATAAATTGTTCAAAGCAAATAAATGTTGGCAAGCAATATTTCTCCGGCAGGCTTTAATATTTTACCCAATTGGCGCCATTAACATTACTACCGTTAAGCCTTTCCTAAAAGTGCCTCCCACTCTATTGCTACATAAAGCTTTGTTATTATCTTGCCGACCAAACAAATTTTTGCATAAATGAAGAATGTATCTACTATTTTAAATGTTGTATTAATTTTGGCAGTGGGTTATTTATATTACCATGTGTATAGTCAACACACTGTACAAAGCAAACTTGAAAAACCAAATTCATCAACAATAGCAAGTACCGTCAATAGCAGCCAGGCACCCATTGCTTACGTAGATTTAGACTCGCTAAACGAAAAGATTACCTACATAAAAGACAAACGTAAAGAGCTGGAAACTGAGCAAAAAAGCATAGAAGCAGATTGGCAAAACAGTTATAGAGGCCTGGAAAATCAAAAAAACCAGTTTCTAAAAAAAGGCTCATCCATTACACAAGAAGAAGCAGAAAAATTTCAAACATCGCTATTGCAGCAACAGCAGCAGGTAGATGGCAAAAAACAAGCCCTTACCCAAAAGTTGAATGAAAAAAGCTATAAGTTTATGGATGATATTCAGAAAAAATTAAAAGATTTTTTATCGGAATACAATAAAATGCATAATTACACTTACATCCTCACCACCGGTACCGGTCTCGATTATTTGGTGTATAAAGACTCCAGCCTGAATATTACCGCTGATGTAGTAAAAGGCATGAATGAAAAAATGAAGCAGCAAGACAACTGATAATGTAAACAGAATTAATTATCTTGACACCCGGTCTCATAAAGGCCGGGATTTTTTTTTGCTTTTTAATAAAAAACAATTGCAGTATGAGTGATACTACACAAACTTTTAAACCATCTTTAGGATTATTAGATGCCACAATGATAGTAGCCGGATCAATGATTGGCTCCGGAATATTTATTGTAAGCGCAGATATTACACGCCATGTAGGCAGTGCCGGCTGGCTCATAGTAGTATGGCTGCTTACTGGGTTTATGACACTTACTGCCGCACTTAGCTATGGCGAGTTAAGCGCCATGTTTCCAAAAGCAGGAGGCCAGTATGTATATTTAAAAGAAGCATTTAATCCGCTAGCCGGTTTTTTGTATGGCTGGAGTTTTTTTGCAGTTATTCAAACGGCTACCATTGCCGCAGTGGGCGTAGCATTTTCAAAGTTTGCAGGGTATTTTATTCCTGCCCTGGAGCTAAATGATGCCAATATACTTTTACATATAGGCTCTTTAAAAATTTACCCGGCACAGCTTGTATCTATTGCCCTCATTATTTTTTTAACCTACATCAATACCAAAGGAATAAAAGGAGGTAAAATGATACAAACCACATTTACCGTCATTAAATTATTATCGCTTTTTGGCTTAATTATTTTTGGCTTATTGCTAGCAGCAAAATCAAGCATTTGGCAGGCAAACTGGGCCGATGCCTGGGCCATGAAAGAGCGTGGAGCAGATGGCTCCATTATTGGAGGAGTAGCCGGAAGTGCAATACTGGGCGCTATTGCAGCCTCCATGGTAGGCTCTATCTTCAGTAGCGATGCCTGGAATAATGTAACTTTTATAGCAGGTGAAGTTCGCAATCCCAAACGCAATATCGGCCTCAGCCTTTTTTTAGGAACCCTGATAGTAACACTCATATATGTTACCGTAAATATTATGTACATCAGTGTATTGCCATTGCAGGATATAGCGTCAGCAGCCCAGGATCGTGTAGCCGTTACCGCTAGTACACAAATATTTGGGAGCATTGGGGCTTATGTAATTGCAGTTATGATTATGATATCTACTTTTGGTTGCAACAATGGCCTGATACTTGCCGGCGCCAGGGTTTACTATACCATGGCCAAAGATGGATTGTTTTTCAAAAAAACAGGCACCCTTAATAAATATGAAGTGCCGGAGTTTGCCTTGTGGATACAATGCCTGGTAGCATCCATACTTTGCTTAAGCGGTAAGTACGGCGATCTGTTGGATATGATTTCATTTGTAGTAGTTATGTTTTATGCTCTTACCATTTTTGGGATTTTTGTCCTTCGCAAAAAAAGGCCCGATATGGAAAGGCCTTATAAAGCATTTGGATACCCGCTGCTGCCTGCTATTTACATTATGATGGCGATAGCTTTTTGTGTATTACTCATTATTTATAAACCCAATTTTACTTGGCCCGGCTTAATCATTGTATTAATAGGCATTCCTATTTATTTTTTAGCAGTGGCCAATAAAAAGCCGGTATAAATATTTAAACTTCTAATAGCATTCTATTGCAAATAATTTTTTGCCACTACAGCTGTGCAGGCAACATTCATTTTGCAACATTTAAAAAAATAAGGATAATTTATTAACATACTTTCAAATAAGTGCACAAAATCTTCGATTGCATTTGCAGTTAAATTAAATATTTTTACTGCCTTAATACCATCTTAAATATGCAACCATTATCGTTAGTAATACACGGCGGCGCCGGCACTATTTTAAAAGAAGATATGACTCCCGAGCTGGAAGCAGCATACATAAAGGGCCTTGATGATGCGCTAAAAGCCGGATATGCTGTATTAGAACAGGATGGCACATCGGCTCATGCTGTAAAAGCAGCCATTGTAGTTTTAGAAGACAACCTGTTGTTTAATGCAGGCCGTGGCTCGGTATTTACCAAAAAAGGAGTTCAGGAAATGGATGCTGCTATTATGGATGGCAAAACCCTGGAAGCCGGGTCTGTAGCCGGTGTACGCAATGTACGCAACCCCATTGAGCTGGCAGAAGAAGTAATGAACAATAGCAACCATGTATTTTTAAGTGGAAAAGGCGCAAACGATTTTGCCATAAAGCAAGGGATTAAATTAGAGCCTGATGAATATTTTTTCTCTCAATTTAGATACGATCAATGGAAACAAATGCGTGATAGTGATAATTATTCATTAGACCATACCCATCAGGGGCTTGAAGAATTGATGAAAGATAAAAAATTTGGAACAGTGGGCGCTGTAGCCTGCGATGCATTTGGAAACATTGCCGCAGCCACAAGTACCGGTGGAATGACTAATAAAAAATATGGACGCATTGGCGATAGCCCCTTGATTGGCGCCGGCACTTATGCCAACAATAATACCTGTGCTATAAGCTGTACAGGGCATGGCGAGCCATTTATACGAGCAGTAGCGGCGTACGATGTAAGCTGCCTGATGGAATACAAAGGGATGACATTGCAGCAAGCCATGAATGAAGTAGTACATGTAAAATTACTGGCAATGGGTGGCGAAGGCGGAATGATAGGAGTAGATGCCAAAGGAAATACGGGAATGGTATTTAACAGCGCTGGCATGTATCGTGCAATGCTAAACAGCCAGGGAGAGCATGTTGTAGGTATTTACAAAGACTAAGTTTTTTTTAAAAATATTTTCATTGTATGCATTTCTACTTACGATAGTTTGTACCTAATGCTCTTATCATTTTTTCAAAATTTTCTCCTCCCCCCAAAAAAATATTTAGCAATAAAAAAATATTAGGGCTATTACTATTGATTATTTTTGCCTTATGAAAAAAATTGCAGTTATAGTAGCAGGTGGCAGCGGAAGCCGCTTTGGAGGCAATATTCCCAAACAGTTTCTTTTACTAAAAGGCAAGCCGGTATTGTATTACAGCATAAAAGCGTTTTTAGATGCTTTTGATGATATAGAAATAATATTGGTGCTACCCGAAGAGTATATTGCCAATGGGCAGGAAATAATTGATGCATTTTTTGATTATAGCCGTATTAAAATAAGCATTGGAGGGCGCACCCGGTTTCACTCCGTACAAAATGGGTTGCAAAATATAAATGAAGAATGTATCCTTTTAGTACACGATGCGGCAAGGTGCCTGATTACTTCCACCCTTATAAAAAATTGTTATAATGATGCGTTAGAATTTGGTTCGGCCATACCCGTTGTTGATTGCAAAGACAGCATAAGAATAATTACAGGCAATGGAAACGAATCGCTTGATAGGGACAAAGTAAAAATTGTTCAAACACCACAATGCTTCCACAGCAAAATATTATTGCCGGCTTTTCAAATTGATTATAAAGATAAATTTACTGACGAAGCCACAGTGGTAGAAGCTTTTGGCCTTAAAATACATTTGGTACAAGGTGAAGAAAATAATATAAAACTTACTACGCCGCAAGATCTTGAATTAATAGAAAGATTGATGGATAATGTGAACGTATAAGAAAATAAATTAAGCCTGTATTTTTATCGCTTAAATATTTTAATCATTGCAGGGAGATTATTTAATTTAAAATGAAAATAATTTTCAGTATCGGGATTAAATTTTTTATAAAATGCAGCAATTCCTTTTTTATCGGAGCCTTCCAGGTCAAGCAGGTATCCCTTATCAGCAAATTCATTTATTACACAGTCATATAAAAAATAATTGGCCTCTACCTTTTTACCATCGGGTGTAATACACGAAATAATATTGTACAACCTGTTAGCATCTTTTAATAATAACACAGCCGCAAGTAATACTCCTTCCGCATTATATGCCTGCCTTATCAGTAAAGAATTGTTTAGCATTAGATGCTTACAAATTTTTTTAAACCCTGCAATTTCTTTTTTGGATACTGATGCTATTTTGGATAAGTAAAGTTGTTGATAAAGCAACATAACCTTGTTATAATCTACACCTGACTGATAGTTCAGATTTTGTTTTTTTAACCTTCGCAGGCTTTTAATAAAATTAGGATGATAAAATTCAGTCATTCCATTTTTATATTTTTTCAAAGGAATGATATAGTTTGTTCTTTCTTTTACCTGCCCGGCACTTGATGATAAAACAAACCTGTTATCATAGTTCAGGTCTATTTCTGCAAATTTAAAATTTTCAGCAAGCCTGCTAATAAACTCATTAAAGATGGGCCTGGAAAGTTTTTGAGTAAAAAAAATTCCCGTTTGTTGTATAAAAGATGGTTGATATAAATATTTTATATTCCATTTCTTTTTCCAGGTGAGAGGCATTACAGCTTCATAATCGTTTAGTACTAATCCATCCCAGTTTTCTGCAAGATTATCTAGGTAAAATGCTTTGCCATACAACAATCGGTTGATAGCATTATCAATACAATTATCCCACTTTAGCTTATCAATATCTTTATATCGTACATATTTTACAGCCAATGTTACAAGCCTAATTTTTTTAATAATGTATTCACCGAAAAATTTTGTACATCAATACTGAAAGAAATATTTTTTACAAATCTTTTTTCTGTAATTACCGATTTAAAATAATTATCATACACTTTACTGTACAATATGGGCACATAAATGTTCAATACATTGCTAAATAAAGATACTTGCAGGCCTGCATCATATAATAATTTGCCTGTAGGAGCATTTAATTTCCAGGCTTCTGCATAAGTACCAAAGTCTGCAAATATTTTAATCGGTATTTTTACCGGAAGCAACGACAATGGGTTTATTTGCCTGGGAATATCACTGGTAAAATTTACGGCAGTAAGCCAGTCATCTGTTTTCCCAATTTTATTATTTAATAAATCCGTATGTACTTTAAAAGCACCATCTCTTAGCATTAATTGTTGGGATGCAAGGCCATCAAATTCATTACGGCCAATAAAATAATTACTATAGGTATAATCTTCATAACCTTTTGGCCCACTCATATTCAAATGATAAGCATCTGTTTCAAATTGCTTCACAAATGTTTTATCACCTAAATAAAAGAATTTACCACCAAATACCCTCACATTTAAACCGCCCCCTTTGGGATAATTAAAATAATAATTTCCGGTAAATGCAGCCCTGGCAAAATCTTTTCCCTGCTCCATTTGTATGCAGGCATTGTATGGATACAAGGTTCTTGTGTTTTCAAATACAAAGCGCAACTGATTTACATACCGATGGGCAACCGGGTAAGAAATAATATCAATTTGCTGTACTGTATCGGTTGTAAACAACAGAGATGTTTCATTAATAAAAAAAGTTTTCCATTGTAAATACTTAGTAATACTGCTTCTTGGGTTTGCATTGGCAAAAATGTATTTAATAGAAGGAGCTATTTTACTAAAGGGCATATAATTGTTTTTGCCGGTTGAGTCTTTATACATTGCCGCCGTAAATTTTTCTGCAGCAATCGCTATTTCTAATTTTTGGGCATTTTTTCCGGGGTAAATACTGTAAGACATTCTACCCATTCCATTCAAAGTATGAGAACCAGTTGCAAACAAAGGCGCCACAATAAACTGAAATTTATTTGGCGGAAGCTGGTAATTATGTACAAGCATTCCCAACATCAGTTTGTCGTAAATATTATAGCCTACTGCCGGAGCAACTGAAATGTAATTGTACTTATTAGTTTCCCGTAAATTAAAAAATGATGCAAGCTTTAAATCTTTATGTGCTGGTTTACCCAACTCACCCTTTTTACCAAGCAATAAAAATTGTTCGTCTAAATTTTGCTCGCTTACTTTTTCAGCAATGGTTTTAAAATCCTGAGGATTGGGATGTTTAAATTTCCATTGCAGGTAATAAGCTTGCATAGCTTTATCAAAAGCAGGCGTTCCCATTTTCTTTTCAAGAGAGTCCATCCATAATGCAGCCTTATCTTCAGCTATCAGGTGGGCATTAAGTTTTGAAAAAAATTCTGCACCTGTATTGATGGGTTGATCTTTTTTTTCAACCAGGGCAGTTTGCAAATTCACTATATTGGGTAGCAGTGGCGATCGCTTTTTTATAAAATTGTCTTTATCGCCTGGCGAAACGCTTGCTGCATTTTTATCATTTTCTGATAGTAATCTTTTGAAGTAATAGCCATTCATCCCTTCACTCATCCATGGGTTTACTCTTGCATTTGAAGCTAGCACATTGCTAAACCATTGTTGCCCTACCTCCCGGTATATTTCGTGCCGGCGGCTCCATGCAGAGCCTCCCGGTTTTACAAGTACCAGGGTAGGATAATTCATAGTTGCCGTGCTATTGCTTTTATTTTCCAGCACACTTATTACATCGTAAGGGTATTCACCCACCAGGCTGCAATATGTTTTAATACTGCTTTTAACTTCTTTTAAAGTTTCATCCCACATTGCATTCTCTCCGGGAGAATGATATATTTTAATTCGTATATCCTTATCTGTTAGTTTCAGGCTGTCTTGCTGCTCAATAATATTTTTATCGGCAAACCAGGCAAAGTCGGTTACATTGGCCTGGTAAAATTGAAAAGAATTGGCATGGCCAACTTTGGTTTCGCTCAGCAGGTTGCCTGTAGCAGCTACTTTATAATTTTCGGGCACAGTTATAGTTACCTTGTAGTTTCCAAATTCGTTATACGATTCTCCCTGATCAAGATAAGCCATTTCGTGCCATCCATTTGCATCATATACAGCAGGCTTGGGATACCATTGAGTAATTTGATAAGCGTTCCCTGTAAAGCCTCCCCTTGAAAAGTTAAAAGGAATTTTTTCATGAAAAGCTGTTTCTACTTGAATACTATTGCCGGGTGCCAATGGCTTTGGTAAAATTAATTTTACTATATCCTGGTGTACTGGATGGTCTTCGAGTAATGCAGGCACACTATCTACTTTAAAATTTAGCCTGTTGATATATCCTCTATCCTTTTCTTCACTAAAATAAAAATCAGTTCTTCCATTTTCAAGCAACTGGTCGCTAAATGCAGTACGATCATTTTTATAAGCATTTGGCCAAAGATGCATCCAAATAAAATGCAAGGTATCAGGAGAATTATTTTGGTATTGAATATTTATTACGGCATCCAATGTATTATCTACATCATTGAGTGATACTTTAATATTATATTCTAAAGATTGTTGCCAATAAGCCCCTGGCTGGCAGATGCCAACTGAGAAGCAAAAAGATAAAATAAAAAGCAGTATTATTTTTCTCAAAACAAATTACGTTTCCTCAAAAATAACGAATATAAGGTTTTGGTTTGCGGCAAAATTATTTTCCTTTCCCTGCAAAAATTATCCTGATAGTATGAAACATTATTTTAAAATCGAGAGAAAGAGATACATTTTCTACATAAAGTAAATCAAATGGCATTCTTTCCAGCATTTCATTAATAGAAGAAGCATAGCCAAACTGTACCATGCCCCAGCTTGTAAGGCCTGGTTTTACTTTAAATAAATATTTATACTCAGGCTGTAAAGCTATAAGTTGATCTACGTAAAATTTTCTTTCGGGCCTGGGGCCTACAAGGCTCATTTCTCCTTTAATAATATTCCATAATTGGGGCAACTCGTCTAGTCTCCATTTACGCATTACTTTTCCCCATTTGGTTATACGTTCATCATTATCAGAACTAAGTTGTGGCCCATTTTCTTCTGCCCCAATGTACATCGATCTTAGTTTGTACATGATAAATGGTTTGCCTTTGTACCCAATTCTTTCCTGCTTAAAAAATAAAGGGCCTGCAGATGAAAACTTTACCCGAAGTAAGGCATACAAAAACAATGGAGATAACAATACAATAGAAATGCAGGCTATCAATAAATCTATAAATCGTTTTATATTTTGCTGCCACATAGGAAGCAGGCCAGAGTGGATATCTATAAGAGGCAACCCCATCACATTATTGGTTTGCAAAGCACCGCTTACTATATCAAGTGTATCAGGTGTAATTTTAATATTCACCTGTTTATCGCTCAGTATTTGCAATATTTTATTGATGAGATTCCTTTCACTCTTTTCTACCGCAATAATAATTTCTTCAATATTATTTTCTTTAATTAAAGTGGGCAGGTTATCAATTTGCTGAAACTGTTTTATGCCTGCAGGTAAGGGTTTTTCTGTAACGCCGTTGGTATTGATGAAACCAACAATATTGTAGCCTGATGCGTCATTGGGCCTGCATATTATTGCATCAAATTGTAACAATTTTTGCGATGAGCCAATAAATATTACATTATAAAATACAGTTTTATTCAGCAGTTGATTTTTTACAATTTTTAAAAAAATCAATCTAACTGTTACGGTTAAAACAAACATTGGTATTAACAGGCATAAAAATTCTACATAATACCTTCTATTATCAGTTAGCGGGTTTTTCAGAATAAAAAAGAATAAAAGAAAAATGCAACCAATCAGTGTAACTGTAAAGGTTTTTAATATTTCGCCCCATCTTGACTTTTGATAAAGTGAGTGATAGGTACCTGTTATAAAATGCAGTGTCATCCATCCGAGGGTGTACAACAGCAGACCGAGATAAAAGCCCGGAGGAATGTAAAATGCAAAATCATAAATTTTAGTACGGAGGTAATAAAAGCAAAGCCATGTAATGATGGCAATTAATAAATCAGCAATAATATAAAGGCTAATATGTATGCGTGGCTGCCTCACAAATAAAAGCACATAGCAAGTGCCAATAATATTTTAATGATGAGAAGAATTTATTTTTTCCAATATTTTATGAGCAATTTCCATTGCTCCAAACCCATCCAATACTGTAACAGGCGTTTCCGTGTTATTTAAAATGGCATCTCTAAAATTTTCCAACTCCATTTTAATCGCATTTACTTCAACTACACCAGGGCTTGCAATTGCAATAGTTTTTTTACCATGGTTGGTTTCAATATCAAATGTAAACACATTTTTATCGCCGGGTGTATTTAGCTTGATGATTTCAGTTTTTTTATCAAGAAAATCAATTCCGATGTAAGCATCTTTTTGAAAGAGCCTCATTTTCCTCATTTTTTTCATAGAGATACGGCTACTGGTAAGGTTGGCCACACATCCATTATCAAATTCAATTCTTACGTTAGCAATATCCGGAGTATCGCTCATTACCGCTACGCCATTAGCAGAGATGTGATTCACATTACTTTTCACCAGGCTTAAAATGATATCAATATCATGTATCATTAAATCTAATATCACGCTTACATCCGTACCTCGGGGGTTAAACTGTGCCAGCCTGTGTACTTCTATAAACATTGGCTGGAGACTGTAATTTTTTAGCGATAAAAAAGCCGGATTAAATCTTTCTACATGCCCCACCTGAAACTTAACATTGGACTCCTTAGCAAGTTTCACCAATGTTTTAGCTTCTTCCATTGTATTGGCCAGTGGCTTCTCTACAAATACGTGCCGACCTTTTCTAAGGGCAAGAGAGCATAAATCAAAATGATAAATGGTTGGAGCTACAATATCTACTGCATCGCAGGCATCTATCAATTCTTCTGCAGTAGAATACCTGCTGATACCATATTTTTCAATTACTGCTGCCGCAATGGAATCATCCGGGTCAAAAAAACCCGTTATCGAAATATTGTCAATTTCTTTCCAATTATTTAAATGAAATTTTCCGAGATGCCCAACACCTAATACGCCTACTTTTAGCATACTTATTTTCTTTAATTTTTTCTTTGCTATTCTTCTCCTCCGCTATGATGAATTGTTTCCGGGGTTTGGTTAGTTTCTTCCCAAAAGCCCATCTTACCAAATTTTTCAATTCGCTTATCAATTCTTTCCTGTACACCCATTTGCTCTAAAGAAGCAATGGTAGGAATAAGATATTCTTTTAAAAGTTGAGCTGCCTGTACATAATCCCAATGTGCGCCTCCCATTGGTTCTGGCACCACATCGTCCACTAGTCCAAATTTTAGCATATCCGTACCCGTTAGTTTTAATTGCTCTGCTGCAATTTCTTTTTGTGCCCAGCTTCTCCATAATATTGTACTACAATTTTCCGGAGATATTACTGTGTACCATGTATTTTCCAGCATTACAACTTTATCGCCTACACCTATACCCAAAGCGCCACCGCTTGCGCCTTCGCCAATTATCACACATATTACCGGTACTTTTAGGCTTAGCATTTCATAAATATTTCTGGCAATGGCTTCTCCCTGCCCCCTTTCTTCTGCTTCTAAGCCGGGGTATGCGCCCGGGGTATCAATCATTGTAATGATTGGTTTATTAAATTTTTCTGCCAGGCGCATCAGCCTAAGCGCTTTTCTATAGCCCTCAGGATTTGCCATTCCAAAATTTCTTAATTGCCTTGTTTTAGTATTATGGCCTTTTTGTTGCCCTATTATCATTACCGTTTTACCATCCAGTTGTGCAAACCCACCTACCATGGCCATATCATCTTTCACATTGCGGTCGCCATGCAATTCAATAAAATTGGTGGTCATGTTTTCGATATATTTTAAAGTATAGGGCCTGTCGGGATGCCGGCTCAATTGTACTTTTTGCCAGGGTGTCAGGGTCTCTGTAAGAGATTTTTTGGTTTCTACCACTTTTTGCTCAAGAGAGGCTATAGCCCCACTCATGTCTGTTTTGGTTTTTTCTTCTGTGGCCTTTAACTGATCTATTTGGTCATACAGGTCTTTAATTGGTTTTTCAAAATCCAGAAACTGACGGTTTTTTAACTGTGGCATATATTAAAATTTGGATATTCTTTATCAAATAAACATGAAAGTTAGACTGCAAAAATAGTTGTTACAATTTTTTTAAAACATTTGTTTTAAAAAAATAAATTTACTTATCTTTGCCGTCCCTTAAAAATAATAAAAAAGCCGGTAACGGTGATTTTATAATTTTTGCTGGAGTTGGAGTGGTAGTTCAGTTGGTTAGAATGCTGCCCTGTCACGGCAGAGGTCGCGGGTTCGAGTCCCGTCCACTCCGCAAAGCCTCACCTTAAAGTGAGGCTTTGTTATTTATGCCATACTTTGTTTACATTATTCAAAGCCAATTGGATTTTACTTTCTATAAAGGGTC
>JAFDXD010000093.1 GCA_018268135.1 Bacteroidota bacterium | reverse complement strand
TCGGGAATGCCATTGCCATTGTCTTTTACACTTATCTCTATTTTATCGTTTACTCTTTTTGTACTTACCCATATTATTGGCTCATACCCGGATTCGTTGAGTTTTTTTCTTTCATTGACAGCATAAAAAGCATTGTTGATCAAATTCAAAATCACTCTCCCGATATCCTGCGGTATTACATTTATTTTGGGAAACGAAGTGTCAAAATCTGTTTTCATTTCTGCATTGAAACTTTTGTCTTTGGCTCTCATTCCATGGTAACTTAATTTCAAATATTCATTACATATAGCATTAATGTTTGTCATTTCTTTTTGCCCTGATGAAGTCCTGCTGTGTTGTAGCATGCCCTTTACAATGGCATCAGCTCTTTTGCCATGCTGATTTATTTTTACTGAATTTTCCAATACATCTTTTATTAAATCATTTTGAAGATTATCATCTCGTTCATTTATTGGTTTTTGCATTTCTGCATTAAGCTCTTCGAGCATTTCTTTATTTACTTCAGAAAAATTATTTACAAAGTTTAATGGGTTTTGTATTTCATGGGCAATGCCAGCAGTGAGTTCACCAAGGCTTGCCATTTTTTCAGATTGGATGAGCTGTGCCTGTGTGGATTTTAGTTGGTGTAAAGTGAGTTCTATTTGTTTTTTCTGTTTTTTGAGAAGCGCATTGGCTCTTTGTTTGTTTTTATATCCAATAAATGCAAATACTGATAACAATAAAAATATTCCAAGCCCTATCAATACTGCAATTAATCTGGAATGTGCTGTTCTGTCTTTAAGCTTTTGTTCAGCTTCCTGTAGTTCTTGTTTTTTTTGAAAATCAAAATTCATACTTAGTTCAGTAGCCTTTCTTATATTTTCTTTTCGTCTCATAGAGTCTGTTAGGTCTGCGCCCAACTGGTAACACTCCAGGGCTTTTTTGTAATTCCCTGTTTCAGCATAACATTCTGATAATTGTTTATAGGCATCACCGTAGGTGAGGTCATACACTAAATTTTTCTTAACTATTGCAAGGTTTTTTTCAAAATATGGAATGGCTTCCCTGTATTTTTTTTGTAGAAATAATGTAATGGCCATAGAATTATAAGCCTGCGATATATTTAATGGCTGTGCAGAGGAATCTGCCAATAGAATTGATTTTTTGCTTATTTCGGCAGCTTCTGCAAATTTATTTTGATGGGCAAGGCTAATGGCAGCTTTAGATAAATTAGCCGCTCCAATACCTTTATCTCCTGAAGCGGCAGCAAGCTCCGCTGACTTTATTGCAAGATCATAAGCTTCTGTCCATTGTTGTTTGCCAATATATAAGGTTGATAGATTTGAATAGGCATATAACTCTACGATTTTTGAATTTATTTTTTTTGCAAGATCAATGGATGATTGATACTCTTGAATTGCTTTTGCGGTATCGCCAATGTTTTGATAAGTAATTGCCATATTCATCATTGTTCTTGCTTCTACTGACTTATTTTTATTTTTTTGAGCAAGTAACAAGCCCTTTTGCTGATACTTTAATGCCATAGGGTAATTGGCCAATTGCTGGTAACCTATGGCAATATTTGCGTAATTGCCGGGTAGCTGCATTTCGTTGTGAATTCTTTCATTTATTTCTATTGATTTGGAATAGAATAAAATACTTGAATCGTATTCGCCTTTTACACCATACATCATTCCATACAAGGAAGCAATAGAAGCATAGTTAATAGAGTCTTTTGGTTTAATGTATTTTTCCAGAAAATGTATATTATCCAAAGCAGTTGAATAATCTCCTGTAAAAATATAATTGTTTGCCAACTGGCTTCGCAGTTCTACCACTCCATTGTAAAATTTAATTTTTTCTGCTTCCTTTAATTGCTCCTTGCCGAGTATTATAGCATTGTTGAGGTCGCTATTTGCGAGGACATCTATTTTGGTAATATTTAATTTAATACGGGAGCTGTCATTTTTTTCTACTGAGATGAGTTGATTGAGAGAATCGATTTTTTTGTTTTGTGCCTGCAGCCTTGTGGAATAGAAAAAAAATAAAATTAGTATTGCCTTTATGTAGCAAGCTGTGTTGCTAACCGGCAAAAAAAATGAAGAGTTTTTCCTGTTCATTGTTTTAATTATAAATATTTTCAATAAATTAAATGATGGCAGTCTTTATTTACAATAAATCTTTTCTAATTTACTAATGCTTAAAACTTAAGTGGGAAAGGGGAGTACCCGGTTCTGATTTATTTGCAGTTAATTTAATGGAGATAATCAATTATTTTAAGGCTTGAATTAATACGCATATACAGTGCAAGCCTTCGGCCTCCCTCACTCACATCTATTTTTTAACATAGAATAATGCAGCGAAGTTTAGTTAAAGAGTAAAATGTTTTTTACTGCAATTGGCTGTACAGTAAAGCAATTTCTCAGGGCTTTCAATTTTTCTAATAGGATTTTAAATAATATTATTTGCGTCTATATTCTACAAGGCTTTATTTTATTCAGGAATATTGTATTTACTGTTTGGCTAATTCCTTAAACACTATTTCAAATTATTCTCTTTTAGCCGGTATTTATATTGTCACCTAAATTATTGGGGCATTTGTAAACATTTTTACTTCATTAGGGTGTTTAAAAAATTTGTATTCATATCAATTCATTTATTTTTTTTAATAAATATTGCTTTCATGATTAATAATTGTGTATGGTTTATTATTTTTCTTTTGCCAGTTGTTGTAAATAGTTGCAATAAACCAATTGCCCTTTTCTAATATCAGACAGCCTGAAAAATTCATTGTTAGCATGCCACTTTTCGTCTGATAATTCAAAGCCTAATGAATAAGGATATATTCCCAAAATATCTTTAATATCAATTAACGATCCGGTAGAAAAGCCCGCCGCAATTTGCAAGGGCTGCACACCATAAATTTTATACAAAGCATCAGCAACATAATTATAGGCTTTTGTATTTGATGGAAACTTCAAAGGCGCTGCATAACCATTGGAAAATTTATAAGAAACTGTTGCACCCGGCGGGCAGTTTTTATTGATGTGTTTAACAATTAAATCTATAATTTTCTGTCCGATTTGATTGCTTACTAACCTGCAGGTTATCCTTGCCATTGCGCTGCCGGGAATAATATTAGCATGTCCTTCGCCGGTATAGCCACTTTGTAATCCCACTATTTCAAGAGTGGGACGATACCAAACCCGTTCAAGCGGCGAAAATGTGGTATCACCAACTTCTGCTGTGGTGCCCAATAGTTTCATATCAGCCGTTTTATCATAAGGTATTTTTTTTATCATCGCTCTTTCTTCCGGTGTGATGGGTAATACTTTATCATAAAAGCCTTCCACGGCTATATTGCCATCTTTTGTATAAAATGAAGAAATTATCTGCGACATGATGAGGGCGGCATTCGGGGTTTTGCCGCCAAACATTCCTGAGTGGGCATCTGTATTAGCCGTTTTTATAGAAAATTCCATTGCGGCAGCACCCCTTAATCCCATCAGAATGGAAGGAGTGGTTTCATTGTATTGGCTGCCATCAGCATTTAAAGCATAATCAGTTTTTAATAAATCTTTATTGGCGATAATAAATTTTCTAAAATTCGGACTGCCTATTTCTTCTTCACCTTCAAAAACAAATTTTACATTCACTGGTAGTTTACCATCAGTTTTCAGTATGGCTTCCACAGCCCATATAGAGATCATCACGCCACTTTTGTCATCACTGGCACCACGCCCAAATATTTTTCCATCTTTAATTGTGGCTGTAAAAGGCGGGCTATCCCATTCGGCTTCATTAACAGGCTGCACATCATAATGAGCATAGATTAATACAGTGGGTTTACCCGGAGCTTTATCCCAACTGCCATATACCACGGGGCTTCCATCGGTGGGCAATGTTTGAGCAGTTGTAATGCCGATGGATTTTAATTTATTTACAATCCATGCAGCCGTTTTATTAATATCTTCTTTATGCGATGAGATAGATGATATACCGGGGATAGAAATGATATCTGCATATTCTTTTAAATGCGCATCAGCATTGGCGTCTATGTATTTTTCATACAAAGTTGTGGTTGATTGTTGCTGGTTTTTTGAAGAAGAAACCGAACGCTTGTTTTGTGCATTAGCATTTGTATTAAAAACAAATAAACAGATCAGGGCAATGGGTGAAATATTTTTTAATTTGAACATGGTGAATATTTTAAATGTTATTATTATATATTTTGATGCATTTCCTTTGCCTTATTTTCCTTTATAATTTTTAATTGTTAATGGTGAATGGTCAATTGAATTAACAATTAGTAATTCACTATTCTCCTTTATACATTCACCATTTACATCTTTGATTTTGCTTTCATATTTTACTTTTAAAGTATAAATTTTTCATGGCTTTTCTTTTTGCTTCCTTTATCATGAGATAGACAATAGTAAACAGTAATATAAAAATACTGATACCGATAAATTCCGTTTTGGTCAGGTGAAGAAGAAGCCAAATAATAGCAATAGTCGCTAATAATGGAATTGTAATTCCTCCGGGCATTATAAACCCCTTTTTTGAAGTTTCTTTATTCATCCTTCTCAACCTGATACTTGCCAATGCTACTCCAAGATAAATTACCAGAATGGTTGCACTGGCAATAATGGCAAGTTGTTTGAAGCTTCCGGAAACAGCCAATATGAAGTCAATGCCACTATAAATAATGATGGCTATAAAAGGTGTAGCAAAGCGAGGATGTACTATAGCTAGTGCTTTTGGGAACAGGCCATCTCTTGCAGTGGCAAACATGATGCGAGGCATGGTTAAAATTTCACCTCCTAAAGATCCTAATATAGATATTGCGGTTACTACTATTATGAATATCATTCCGGGATTACCAAACACTGTTTTTGCCACGGCACCCAATGGAGCTTCTTTGTTTTCCTGCAGGCTGTTGCCTAACACGCCTTGAGTTACTAACTGAATTGATATGTATAAAACAAGCACTAATGAAACGCCCATAAATATTCCGAGAGGCACACTACGGGAGGGGTTTTTAATTTCACCCCCATTGGATAGTGGTGCTTCAAAACCAAGAAAGGCAAAAAACAATACTAATGATGCAGCACCTATATTATTGAAATCGGGCTGAATGATCCATCTCAGATTTTCCGGATGAACATGAGGCATTGCAATGAGAGTAAGTGCAATCAATGGAACTAACTTGCCAATACTTGTAATCATAACAAAACGAACCCCATTTTTTACACTCCTGATATTGAGCCAGGCAAGAGCCACAAAAACACAGAACTGAAACAGTACTTTAATAGTAAACACATGAATACCTGGAATAAAGAGTTGCAATGTATCTGTCAATGCATTTACTAAAGCTGCATCAGAGGCCATAGCTCCAAACAGGTAAAGCCCAGAACCCAGGAAACCAGCGTATGGACCAAATGCCTCCTCAATGTAGGTATATGGCCCACCACTTTTTGATGTATTACTGCCTACTTCTGCAAAACAAAGGGCTAATAAAAATACCAGAATACCACAGGCTACATATGCAAGTACTGCTGCAGCCCCGATTCCCTCGGAAACTACAGCCGGCAAAACAAAAATGCCTGTACCTACCATTACACTTACGCATGTTAATGCAATGGAAAGCGGGCCCATTTCTCTTTTTAGGTTTTCAGTAGTCGTAGTATTTAACATTTTGCTTTATGTTGCTTTTTGGGTGAATAGTTTATTCATTAATTTCTATTTTATTTCAAGTAAATCCCAACTACCAAAAACAATGCACCCAATACCAGCAATGCAATGATCATGGGCATGATAAATTTCATCCAGGCTTTGTAACTTATTTTTACCATCATCAACGCCGGAAAAACAGAAGCTGTTGGAGAAATTAAAAACATAGTGCCGATACCAAATAAGTATGCATTTACAATTTCCCTGCCCGGAATATTTACAATGATTGCCAAAGCACCAATGATGGGCATGGTGAGCACTGCCATGCCGGAGGAAGAACTAACCGGAATGGCAAAGAAGAAATAGAAGATCATCACCATGATGATAAAAAGGATTGCAGGAAAATGTTGCACTACATTTGATGCATGGTACAGAATGGTATCTGCTACAAGGCCGTCATTCAAAATAATGGTTACACCTCTTGCCAGCCCAATGATTAAAGCTACGGCCAATAAGCTTTCAGCACCTTTCATAAACTCTGCTACAAATTCTTTTTCGCTCATCCTGTGTATAAATCCTATTAAAATTGTAGATGCAAAAAACAAGGCAGACATTTCTGTAGTCCACCATCCGTAAAAAACAATACCCACAATCATTGAGACAAAAGTGGAAACAAATAACAGCAGCAATAAACTTGTTTGAATATTTAATTTTACTTTTTCTCCATTGGTATGAACATCTAATGGAAATGGCGATTCGCTAATGCCATCTATTTTATAAACCAGCGAAGCGGTTCGATCTTTTTTTACTTTAGCTGCATAGCGAAGTATATACCAGGTTAGCATGGTAGTAGATACTACATAAAATGCAAGCCTTCCATACAAACCGTCAACCCAGTTGATACCGGCAGCATTGGATGCTATGATTGTTGAGAACGGGTTAGTGAAACTTGCAATATAGCCCACTCCAGCACCTCCAAATACAATTGCCAATGGCACCATGGCATCATAATCTTCTGCCATAAAAAGCGGTACCAGCACAGGGTAAAAAACAATAGATTCTACATCCATACCATAAGAACCACCTAAGAAAGAAAAAGTAAAAACCAATATTACAATCAATAATCTTTCTTTGCCCTTCATTTGCTGCGCCAGATATTTGATGCCTTTGAACATAGCGCCTGTTTTAGTAAACACAGCCATAAAACCACCAATGAATAAAACAAATAAAGCAATATCAATACTATCCATGATGCCTTTTACCGGAGCCTCTAACATGGCTATAAATCCCTGTGGGTTTGGTTTTTGTTTTTGATAAGTGCCGGGCACAGATACCGGTTTGCGAATATCTCCCTTACTGAACTTTTCTATAGGTATTTTAATAGAAAGGCTGTCCAGCGTATGTTGTGTAAAGGGCAATGACTGAGTGCCGGTGGCAGAGGTTACTTCAAACGTTTTGTTATCACTTGCAGATAATTTGCTGTATTGCCCCGACGGTATGAGCCAGGTACTGATGGCTGCCAATACAATCACCATCATGATTAGTGTCAGTGCATTGGGCAACGATTTTGGTTTTTTAATGTTCATCTTTCAGTTTTGGTAAAATGGCTTTAGCTCTTTAGCATTTATTTTTTTATTCTCAATCCCGGGTAAGGAACTGCAGCACTTTATTAATTAATGAAATTCTTTTATTACTGAACCCGTGATCTGTTTGCCATACTTCATAGTCAAAGTAGTTATGGTTTTTCTTTCGTAACGACGCTGCCAGTTCCTTGTTCTTATTATTCTCATCCAGAATAACAAATTGTTTACTCGCTAAGGCAGTATCATTATCTAAATTGAAATAGGAGAGATCTTCAATTATGGGGCTGAATATTTTTTCAGCCGAGGTGTTCAAAACAAAATAACTAAATGGATTATTGGGCCTCTCAGCCAGTGCATGAAGCTGTTGAGCAGTCATGTTCTTAAATGTGCTGTAAAAATTGGCAGCAGATAATGCAAACCCTTTTTTAATGCCGGGTATTTCTGCCAATGCTTTCAAACACACCCAACCGCCGAGGCTATGTCCAAACAAAACAATATTAGCGGTATCTATACGCAGGGAATCGCTGTACTTTTTACAAAAGGCAACGGTGTTCGCTACATCCTGCACGCAGTTCTTAAAACTGTATTGTCCCTGGCTTCCCCATGACCCACGATAGTCGAAATAAATTACATTCCATCCTTTCGATCTTACCACCTGTCCCAAATCTAGGTTGCGTTCATTACCGGGATAGCCATGAAGTAAGATCAGTGTGGGATGTTTTTGTTTTCCGTTTGCTGTATAAATAAAACCTGCCATCAGGGAACCATCCGATGGAATAGATAGTTCTATGGTGCCTGCAGGTGCATTGGTATCCCATTGTAAATCTTTCAGTACAATGGAGTCAGAAACCTGTGCCTGAGCTGCCCCAGATACCAGTAATAAAACCGGAATGAAGATTTTTGAAATCAATTTTGTTTTCATGTTCATATTTATTTATTTTTTTCATTTGCTTTTAATACCCTTAAAAAATTACCACCTAAAATTTTATCAATATCTTTTTTACTATACCCTCTTTCTAAGAGTGCCTTTGTGATGAGGGGATAGTCGGTAACATCATTCAATTCTTGTGGTGTATTGTTGATGCCATCAAAATCAGAACCAATGCCCACATAATCCACTCCTACCAATTTGGCTACATAATCAATATGATCAATCACCAGGGAAAGAGGGGGCCTCATACTGTTTGCTTCTTCTTTGTATTCATGGTAAATAGAATCCAGTGCATAAAACTCAGGCATGCCATTTTTCTGAAGCCCTTCATATTCATCTTTATGGCGTGCAATAAATGCGGCTTCCTTTTTATCATAACTACTGTCAATAAAACCAGGATTAAAATTTATTTGTATGACACCTCCATTTTTAGCAATGGCTTTTATTTGCTCATCTTTTAAATTGCGCCTGTGATGGACAAGACTATACACTGAACTGTGTGAAGCCATGATGGGCTTTGTAGTGGTCTTTATGATATCCCAAAAAGTTTGTTCGCCCACATGGCTCACATCCACGATCATTCCAAGTTCATTCATTTTTTTCACCACCTGAATTCCAAATGAAGTCAGGCCTTTTTTACCATCTTTATTGAATCCATTTCCTATCACGGGATTTGGATTCGTTTCATCCGCAGCGCTGGTGGCCCAGTCAGGAGAAATATTATGGGTAAGGGTTAAATACCTTGCTCCACGATGATACAAAGCCTCTAATTTATTCAAATCGTTTTCTATCATGTGTCCGCCTTCTACGCCAAACATTGCCGCCATCTTATGTTGCTTCACCGCTTTGATGAGTGCTGCATAGTTTGCCACTTTTATAATCTTATCCGGGTTACGGGCTACCACAGCATCTAAGCTATCCATTTCCCTGTTGGCATAGGCATAAGGGTTTTTAGCATCACCATCGCAATAGACAGAGAATACCTGAACATCAAGCCCGCCTTTTTTCCAGCGGGTAAGGTCGCTTAATGTTTTGCCCCTTAAATCCTGGTCAATGGAATACCCCAGGTCAACTGATTTCATCAGAATGTCATTGTGTGTATCTATAACAATGGCTTTATCATGTACTCTTTGGAAAGACTGTGCATGCAACTGAATGGTAAAAAGTAAGATACCAGGTAATAGAAATTTCATCTTTATTTTTTTAAAAACCTATCAAAATTTATTCATTTTAATAATAACAGGGAGTTGAAATAATGCTACAAAAAAATGAATAATTATTTGTTGAGTATTGTTTAATTAAACCCGGTTTATTGTTTTTGGTTATTAAGTTAAAGATAATTTTGAAAACCATATTACCATTGGGTCTAAAAAATGAAGTGGAATATTAAAAATTACAATACAATACACTATTACATCTATTATTAAAAAAGCCGGGAACAACCATCTTCCGGTTTTTTGCTTTCGCTCCAAAATTATTAATGTAACCAGTAACCCAAGTATAAGTGTAACCCCGGTATAAAAACCTACAAGCGGAAAATTTTTAAAAATAACCCTGCCAAAAAGCCTAAATAAGGCAGGCTCTATAAAAACAATACCGGTAATAACCATTGCCCTGGCATGTATTTGCACCTGGTGCCTATACAATATTGCAATGGAGTAGGCAGTTGTTAATAATAAAAAATCTCTGCAGGGAAAAATTATTTCATTGAAACTTAGTTGGCTTTCAGGAACCTTTTTTAAGCTATTGTTAAGTACCATTAATACTGATGTTAGCAATAACGGCATTAGTATATAACTGGCCTTGCCAATAATCCTGTGCAGGTGCAATTGTTTTTTCCGGATGAGTAGGGGTTGTACTATCAGCATGATTACCCAAAGCATCATCATGGTAGCATGAAAATGAAAGTAAAAATTAAAATCATTAGTATGATTAAAAAATTTTGAAAAATAGGAAGGCCAGAATCCTGCAAAGGCCAATACTATTAATGCTATAAAAAAATATCCCGATTTATCAAACCTGATTTTTTTGCTAATGGTTGCCATGTTTATGGTTTTAAATACAGTGGTTAAGGGTTTCTTTAATAGATATAAAGGCAATGCCTAAATCAGTTTTTGCAAGAGAGCTGTCATAAACAATTATTGGCTCGGCAATGGGGGGCTCATTATTCAGCATACGTGAAATATCTGAAACGGTGTAGCTTTCATTTGCAATTAAATAATTTTTTCCGTGTAGCCCAAAAGTAGTGGCAGCCTGAAATACAGCTTCGGCCACGTCTCTTACATCTATCATCGAAAACATGGCATCTGTTGCAAATAACATTTGCACAAATGGGTCCTCAGCAATTTTATTTTTTATTAAAAACTGCATACCAGCCGATGTAGAATCTTTTCTTTGCGAAAGTGCATTGCCTACCACCCAGGTTGGCGATAAAGAAACTATTTCGAAAGGAAGGTTGGAATGCTCATTAATATATTTACTTACTTCCATATTTGCTAAAAATTTAGCCTGGGCATAAGGATGATCCTGCTCACTCATGTATGGCGTATCTTGCTCAGAAAACAAATGATTGGCAGGGTAGTGAGTAGGGGTCAATGGAAATGAAGTGTTCCATGCTGCTACAGAAGCGATGAGTACTACTTTTTTTAATGATTTTGAATTTTTAATAACATTTAAAAAATTTTGGGTGCCTGTTACCGTTGGCTCAAATATTTCTTTATGAGCATCTTTAAATTCAAGAATAAAGGGCGTGCCGGCATGAACAAGTATATCACAATTGCTTACAAATTCATTTAGCAGTTTTTCACTGCTAATGTCTAATGGCAATATTTCAATATTGGCAGCATTAGTAAGTGAATATAAATGCTCGTACTTGCTTTTGTTATTAATATCAGTGGATGAAATCTTTACCTTAAACCCCTCTTCCAGAAAAATTTTTGTAATATAACTACCTATAAAACCTGAGCCTCCAATAATTCCTACTGTTTGCATTTGATACTTTTTAATTTACAAAAAAATATGTTTCTGTTTCTTTTAAGAAACCCCGGTTGCCCGGGATTTCTTAAATGTGAAATATCAAAATGAATTCTTCTCTTTTTTTATTGCAGTTTAGAAAAATCGCCATAAATATATTCCCGGCTAATTTTTCCATCAGTATTAAATTCATCAAATATTACCATTGGTACTTTTAATGCCTCTCCGGTTTTTTTTGATTTACCCTGCCATGTCCACCATGATTGTACTACCATTATATTGTCTTTATCATAATGCAAAAAATCGGGGTATCCTAACTGTGTTTGTTTGATATCATCAAATTTATCAAAGTCGCTTTTCCACGCTTTTACGGCATCTGCCAGCGGAATAAATTTTTCGAGTCCCGAAATCCACCATTGGCAAGTGTCTGCATAGTATTTACTTACTGTTGTAAAATTATTTTCTGTGTAATCTTTATTGGCATTCATTACTACATCTATGTATGGATGCTTAATGTATATGGTGCCATTTTTTTGCTCCTGGCAAAATGCAGAGAAAACAATAAAGAGTAGTGCTGCTGTTACAATAATCTTTTTCATGTTTTTTTTTATTTGTTATAAAATATTAAAGCTATTTTGATGGTTAGTATAGAAATTTTATTTTTAGAGATTGCCATAGCATCACTTTATAGAATAACTATGGCAATCGCAGTGGTATTTTATTTCTTCATTAATAAGGTTTCGCTGAAGTAGGAAATTTCAGATACAATTTTTCCATTTTCATCAAAATCATCATTGAGGTGTAAGGGTAGGGCTATTGCCTTTTTATCAGATTTGCGTATCAGGTTTATTCTCCACCATGATAGTACAGATCGGGCATTGCCTTGTTCATACTCTAAATAGTCAGGATAACCAATGATATCAATACTTTTTATTTCATAATTTTTTAAGAAATTTTCCCTGCCTGCTTTTTCATCTGCTAATCCCCAATTTTTGCCCCATTCTGTATTGATGTCTGAAAATTTTGCATCTTCACTGTAAGCGCTTAAAGATTTGTCTATATCTCCATGTTCAAATGCATACATAATTTTGCGAATGGTATTAATATTGGGATGATGATCGTAAATTTTTCCATTGGTGCGGTTTGTAAAACTTGCATCAATCTGATCAATTACCCTGCCATTGGAATAGTTGATGATACTTGCAATTTTTCCATCTTTTGTAACATTGTAAATACCAAAAGCAGCCGCATCAATTTTTACTCCTGTTTCTTTTTCCACCCCTTTTATTATGTTCCAGTTTTGCACGGTAGTCATATCATTTTTATTATCTTTTTTATAAACCAATGCATCTGGGTAGCTGCCCGGAATTGCGTTCCTGCTGTAATAATCTAAATGACGATTGTACATTAATAAAGTGTTGATAAATTGCTTTTTGTTCATTCCGGAATCGCTGTAAAAAGTAGAGGTAGTGCCATTATAGGCTTTAAAACCATCGGTTAAAAAGCTGGCAATTTGTGCCGAATCACCTGCTACGGATGCATTTATAAAATCGTTTACTACTTTAATAGCCGGGTGTTCAATATAAAGGGATCCGTTTTCCTTTTTTTGAGCACTTACCGTAATGCATGTACATGCAATACAGAATAATAGGATTACTTTTTTCATGTTTAATATAGTTTTAAATTTTTCCTACTCGTATGGCTTTTCGGAAACGCCCTGCGTTGTTGCAATTGCAGTTATTTTTTAAAAAATTATTTTGTTACAATTTTTTTGTGCGGAGAAACTGCATTGATTAATGTAATTTTCTTCTGTATTCATCCAGGGTCTGTATTTTTCCATCTTTCATCTTAATGTCATTAATTATATCTACCGAATCTTTTTTGCCATCCATACTTTCGCCAAATTGCCTGTACCAAATAGTTACCCATTCCTGCTTTTTATCTTTTGATATTACAGATTCCCAATCTTGCATTTTGATGGTTATGTTTTTTGTATTTTTTCCGGGAGTAATAAGTACTCTTAAACTGTCTTTTGAAACTTTTTTAGATAGCCCGTCAAAATCTACCTGAACAGAATCAGCAAAATATTTGAGGCATTCATCCAAGTTTTTATTTTCCCAGGCCTTTAAAGAGCTAAGTGCATTGAAAGTGTTTTGCTGGCTGCCTATTTCCCAATAGTCAGGATGATCAATGCTGTACGGGTAATCCATTTTTTGAACAGTAGTTGCTTTTGCAGTAGAATCACTGCCTGCATCAGTTTTAGTATTGCTGCCTGTATTGCATGAAGCAAGAATTACAGCCGATGACAACACTAAGAAAATTTGATTTGTTACTTTTTTCATTTTTAATATAGTTTTAAATTTTCCCTACTCGTATGGCTTTTCGGAAACGCCGCCAAATACATTTGGCAAAAATTATAATGGATGATTTGTCACTCTCCCTGCTTGTAAAATTTTATTTCGGGTACGCCAATTACGCCGGCGCTTTGCATTAATTTTTTCTTTTCCGGTGAATATATAGCTGCTTTTGCCTTTTTAATATCAGTAATGTCAAACACAAGTTTTATCAAATTACTGTCTGTTACAGATCGTGCCATTACATCATCTACCATTCCATCAGCACTTCTTTTTTCTTTCCCTTCTTCATCATACACTTTTACCCATGCGGCAAAATCTTTTACTTTGTGTGTTACCTCAAACCATTCTTTTGGATGTGAATCTGGGTTGTTTCTTATTACATTCCAGTATTGAGAAACTGGTTTTGAAACAACTCCTGCTTTATCCATAACAACTTTGAGTTTTGGGTTTTTCATAAAGCCATCTGCTTTTTGCATATCACTTACTTTTAATACAACCAAAATGTTATTGGGGTTGTCAAGCTCACGGCCTATTGTAATTGTTTCAAGACCAGCAGCCTCTCTATTTGTAGAGTCTGCATCAAACAATGGTTTCCATACTTCGTAATTTTTTACAGTATGTATAATTTCCACTGCTGTAAGAGGTAACTGATTTTGGGTGACCGTTGCTGATGCGGTTGTAGGATTTGAACTTGCCTGAGTATCCATTTTTGTGCTGTTTACATTTTCAGGCTCATTTGTTTTTTGAGTGTTACTGTTGCAAGATGTATAAACTGCTAAAACAGCCAATACAAAAAGCATCTTCAGATAATTTTTCATTTTT
>JAFDXD010000092.1 GCA_018268135.1 Bacteroidota bacterium | reverse complement strand
TGCAACTTTTGCTCACAATAATGGTACGGTATCATTTAATGGCAGCTCTGTACAAACGTATAGCAATACTGCTGCGCCTATCGTTACTTTTTACAATCTTACCAATAACAATACTGCCGGTCTAAAAATTAATAGTGATAGCCTTGCGTTAGAAAACCAATTGCTGTTAAATACAGGCTCAAAACTTACTCTCAATACAGGCGATATTATTTTAAAATCAAGGGATTTGTTTACGGCAAATGTGGCTGCCGTAGCCGGAACTATTAACTATGCCGGTACCGGCCGCTTTATTACTGAGCGCTACATCAACAATGCAGGTCATACCAAGGCCTGGCAGTTTTTGTCAGTGCCTGTAAATAGTACACAAAGTATAAAAGATGCTTACCAGGAAGGAGGCTCATTAGGCAGCAATCCCAAATCAGGCTTTGGTACACAACTCACCAGCCCATTGGGTACGGCCGCCGGCTTTGATGGCAGCAGCCTTGGCCCTTCCATTAAAACCTATATCAGCGCTACAGATTTTTGGGATGCCGGCCCCTCCAATACTTCCAATTCTATCAACAATGCAAAGGGATGGATGATATTTATAAGAGGCGACCGTAGTTTAGCACCCAGCTTTACCGGATCGGGTAGCAGCAGCACCATTATGCGTAGCCGAGGCCAGTTATATACAGGCAACCAGGGCCCGTATGGCGTAGCCAATGGCAAGTTTGAATCGGTGGGCAACCCTTATGCCTCTGCCATAGACCTAAGGCAAACCACCCGTACTAACCTTACCAATGAAATATATATTTGGGACCCTACCTTATCAGGAGCTTTTGGAGTGGGCGGATATCGTACCCTTACTTATATTGGGTCTGATTTTCATGTAGTACCCGCCGGAGGTACTTACCCCGGCCCCATTAGTAATAATATACAATCTGGCCAGGCCTTTTTTATAAAAGGCGCCAGCAGCGGCACTGCCAGTATAAGCCTTTCTGAAAATAGTAAAGTAGGAGGCAGCGCCCTTGTAAATGGCAGCCCTGTAGCCAACCCTGCAGCTATGCTGAGTGTAAATGTAATTGCAAAAGTGCCTGGCAGCTCCAGTGTATTATTAGATGGCGATATGGCAATTTTTGATAAGGGCTATGCCGATGAAGTGGACGACCAGGATGGCATCAAACTAAAGAACAGCGGAGAAAACCTTGGGCTGCGGAGAGATCATTATTTGCTAAGTGTAGAAAGGCGCTCACTGCCCAAACCCAATGATACGCTCAACCTTGAGATATCAGGGTTTAAGCAAAAAGATTATGAATTTGAATTTAATACAAGCTCCTTTAACCTGCCCGGGGTACAGGCCATACTTTGGGATAGCTATACCAAAACCTTTACGCCCCTTAGCGGAGCATCATCCAAAGTAGATTTTACGGTAGATGGCAATGCCGGCTCCTCATCGGCAAATAGGTTTAAGATAGTGTTTTCGAGTACGGCAGCGGGCCCGCTACCTGTAACGCTTACGGGTATAAAAGCCATACGCAATGCCGATGGCAGCATTACGGTAAACTGGCAAAGCTCCAATGAAATAAACATAGAGGGGTACAGCATAGAGCGAAGCGGCAACAGCAGCAGCTTTGAGGGCATAGGCAACCAACAGGCGCTCAACAATAATGGTGGCAGCAGCGATTATACATTTATAGACAATGCCCCATTGAATGCCGATAATTATTACCGCATAAAAGCCATTGGCAAAGATGGAAAAATACAATACAGCCCGATAGCAAAAGTAGCCTGGCTAAAACATGCCCCGGCCATAAGCGTTTACCCTAACCCGTTAGCGGGCAGGGATATGCAGGTAGTATTTGCCAGTCAGCCCTTGGGCAGATATAAACTATTGATGACAAACAAAGAAGGTCAGGTAGTATATACCGGCACTGTGAATGTAAGCAGTAGTAATTTTGTAAAAACCATCAAACTAAGGCCCGGGCTGGCAGCAGGCAGTTACCAGTTAACCGTAAGTGACATTAATGGAAACCCGGTAGCCATGCAGGTAATACTATTGTAAAAAGTATTGGCATTGATGCAAATAATAATTTCTTTAATGCTGAATCGCCAGGCATTAAATTAAATAATCAGTAGTTATTGGCGTTATTATTGGTATACCCTACTTACTTGCCAATGTAGATGCTTATAGGCATTGATGTGTATATTTTTTTTGTACATTGTGGTATAAAATGAGGGCAAGGTCTTATTTTTGTTTAAATATCTGAAGAATGAAAAGTGAAAAAATGAAATCTGTATTGCTAAAAATATCTATGATGCTGGTAGGGTTGGTAATGTCTGTTGCCGTTTTTGCTCAAGGCGACGACCCCTGCAACCCCGGCGGAGATCCTGGTGGAGGCCCTGATAACTGCCCAATAGATAGCTGGGTATATGTGTTGATAGCGGCTGTGGTAATATTAGCGGCAGTAAAAGCATATAAAGCAAAAAAATTAAAAGCGGTATCTAACTAAAATATTTTTATAACATTTTTATTTAAAGCAACCTTTGGGTTGCTTTTTTTATTGCAATTGTTTTAGGGTAATAGATTTCATTTTGCGGAGCACATAATAAATATTTTTTGAATTTGTAAAAACTTATTCTACTTTTAATATGGTTTTATTATATAATGTAACCATACCCCTAATATTTAGCTTAAGCTGGCAAAGCATTGCAGTTGCTGCTGTTTTGCATTTTTATTTTATGTAACCAATAAATTAAAAGCTATGGCTAAAAGTTTAAAATCTGTAAAGAATGTACGCACTTTTTCTGAAGTGGCTACCGTACAAAAACCCCAAACAAGGATGTTGCTAAAAGCAGCGCCGAGTGTACCAAAAGACCTGGGCCCTTTTAAAAATTTAATAGGGGTGTGGAAGGGCACGGGAAAGGGATGGAACATGATTGCTTTACCCTTTCAAAAATCGCCGGCGCCACCATTGGGCTTTAAGTACCGCCTGCTGATGAACCAGTATGATGAAGAGCTACAATTTACTTTTATAGATAATAATGTACCCAACCGTGGGCTCTCCCGCCCAGCCGAACCGGAGTTTGACCAGTTTGTAGTAACATTAGATTACCAGCAAAAAATATCGCAGGTAAAGGCCGAAGACAGGCCAAACAGCGGACTGGCCGGCCCATCAGGTGCGCCCATACATCATGAGCCGGGGCTATGGCTATACCAAAAAAACCGCTGCACAAAAGATGATGCATTTGACCCTAAAGGCGCCAAGATGGAAAGCCTCGACATAGCAAGGCTCTCCTGCGTGCCACATGGCAGTGCAGTAATGGCCATGGGAAATTCTGCTACGCACAAGGGTATGCCTGATATTCCGCCATTGAGCGGTATGCCATCCGGGCGATTTGAAGACCTGGCATCTCCTTCTTATGATTACAAATCAGACCCTTATTTAAAACCTTTTAAGCATTATATCAACAACCCCTTTAAAGGAAATATTTCTACCCCCGGTTTTCCGGGATTTAGCCCGGCAGATATGAATGCAATTTTAAGATTTGAAAATAAGGGAGTAAAAATTTTGCGAACTACATCGCTAACCGTAGATACAGAGCGAAACAATGGAGGTGTACGCAATATGCCGTTTGTGGACAGGGAGGCAGATGCTGTAAGCATGAAATCTACTTTTTGGATACAGGAGCTGGTAGAAAAAGATAAACATGGCAAACATAAATTGCGGCTACAATATTCGCAAATTGTAAATCTTCACTTTTTTGCTCCAAGAGAAGATGGTTCGCCCGGGCGTGCGGTATGGCCACATGTGAGCATCAATACACTGGAAAAAGAGTTGTAAGCAAATCAAAAAAAAATATAAAAATACCTGTAGTTTAATTACCGTATTGTAGTTAGTACGGAGAATATCTACAGGTGTTTTTTTTGTGGTAAACAGAGTAATAAAAATTGAAACTTTAATGTTGAATGCATCAATTATTTTGAATGATTAAAAAATTCTGATTCATCTTTAATACATACTTTGCGAAGTAATGGTTTATACATTTTAGCATTTACCTTTGTAAGGAATCAGGCAAATAAATTTTTTGTAAAGTGCACTCTATTCAAAATACAGACCGGGCAATTTTTAATCATGCCACAATGGGCATAGTGGTGATTAATAGTAAAGGGGAAATTACTTCAGTAAATCCGTTTGCGCTGGAGCTTTTTCAATACAGCCTGCCCGAATTAGTGGGTAAAACAATTGAGATGCTGATACCCGGCCGCTATCATCATAAACATGAATCTCATCGGGATGTATATATGGCCCATCCTAAAAACCGGCCCATGGGAGTAGGGATGAGTTTATTTGCCATTAAAAAAGATGGCACTGAATTTCCGGTAGAAGTGAGCCTGGGCAATTACACTTACAATGCTGAAAAATATGCCATTGCTTTTATCAGCGATATTACGATAAGAAAAAAAATTGAAGACGAACTTTTACATTTTAATGATAAACTGGAGAGTACGGTAGAGCATAGAACAAAATTGCTAACCGATACCATGGAGCAGCTTCAACATTCAAAAGAAGAATTAACCAAAGCGCTCAGCAAAGAAAAAGAGTTAAGCGATTTAAAAAGCCGTTTTGTATCGATGGCTTCTCACGAGTTTCGCACACCTTTGAGTACCATACTTTCTTCTGCATCGCTCATAGCAAAATATACAGAAACTGAGGAGCAGGAAAAACGAAACAAGCATATTCATCGCATCAAGTCGTCGGTAAATAACCTTACCAATCTTTTAAATGAATTTTTATCGATTGAGAAAATGGAGGATGGAAAAGTGGTTGCCAACAATGTAGTTTTTAACTTAAAAGAAATGATAGAGTTGCTATGCAGTGAAATGCGTAGCATAGCAAAAGATAAACAACAAATTATATTCAAGCATACAGGTGGTAGAAATATTTTTTCTGATCCTTCCATACTGCGAAATATTTTGACCAACTTATTATCTAATGCGATAAAATTTTCGCCTGAAAATAGTCCAATAGAAGTAAGCAGCAATGTTACAAACGAAGAGATACAGCTTAGTGTGAAAGACCATGGTATTGGTATTTCTGAAAAAGACCAGGAGCATCTTTTTGAACGCTTTTTTAGAGCAGCCAATGTGGTGAACATACAAGGTACCGGCCTGGGGCTGCATATTGTTTTAAAATACATTGAAATACTAGAGGGAAAAATAGAGTATAAAAGTGTGCTGGAAAAGGGTACCATATTTACCATTGTTATAAAAAATAAACAGGCATAAAGCATGACACATTTATTATTGATAGAAGACAATGATGAAATAAGAGAAAATACGGCCGAAATACTGGAGCTGGCAGGATACAAAGTAAGCACAGCGCCCAATGGAAAAATAGGAGTGGAGCTGGCATTGAAAGAAAAGCCCGACCTGATAATTTGTGATATCATGATGCCGGTACTGGATGGATATGGTGTATTGCACCTGGTAAATCGCAATCCGGAATTGAAAACAATTCCATTTATTTTTTTAACTGCAAAAACTGAGCGTAGCGATTTTAGAAAAGGTATGGAGATGGGAGCAGATGATTATATTACTAAGCCATTTAGCGATATAGAACTTTTGAACGCAGTAGAAAGCAGGCTGAAAAAAGTAAACCTGCTTGCAAAAAAATATACGAGTGATGCTGAGGGGCTGCAACTAATGATCAGCGATTTTGGCGGGCCAAATTCCCTGCAGCAATTAGCGGAGGGCAGGCATATAAATCATTATAAAAAAAAGCAAGCAATTTATACTGAGGGCAATCATCCCGGCAGGCTTTATTATATACAAAAAGGAAAAGTAAAGACCTATAAAATTAACGACCTCGGCAAAGAATTGACAGTAGGGCTTTTTAATGAAGGTGATTTTTTTGGATACAATGCCTTGCTGGAAGAAACAGTATATAAAGAAAGTGCAGAAGCAATTGAAGAAGCAGAGATAGCTGTCATTCCGAGAGAAGAATTTGAAAACCTGCTAAGGTATCATTGGGATGCCACACAAAAATTTATTAAGCTTCTTGCTAAAAATGTAACCGAAAGAGAAACACAACTTCTTGGCCTTGCATACAATTCTTTGCGCAAAAGGGTGGCAGATGCTTTGCTTGTGCTGCAACAAAAATATCAAACGCAGCAGAAAGAAAATTTTTCAATTCATATAGCCAGGGAAGATTTGGCCAATATTGCCGGCACCGCTACAGAATCGCTGATACGTACCCTTAGCGATTTTAAAAATGAAAACCTGGTAGAAATTAAAAATGGCCATATCACCATTATTAATCAAAAAAAACTGGCTGCTATGCTAAATTAATTGAGTATGTAATTAAAAATAATTGGATGGTTTTGAAAATGCAATTAATTACAATTGGGCAGCAGATAGATATTTATTAAAGCCATTTTTTAGATTATTAAAATCATTTTCAAAAAACTCCATTTCATTTCTCAGCTTTTCCTGCCGCTGTATAATTTTTTTACCGGGCAATTTATTTTCTGCTAATTTCAGCCATTCTTCCTGCGCATTTATTTCATGCTTTAGTTCATCTATATAATCATCTTTAATGATAAATTTATTTTGAAATTGTTCGGCCAGATTAAGAAAAGTTTTATCAGAGCTTTGGTCCAGCACTTCAGACAGCCTGTTTTTTAAAATAGCATTTTCTACTTTAAAAAAATCGAGAAGCCGGCGCCAGGTTTTATTTTCGTGCCTAAACTGATCTGTTTGATATATTTTAATTGATGACATTCTAATTTTTCTTCTTTATTAATTTTACATTAATACTTACTTATTTTTTTACTTCTCATCAGGGTTTGTTACAACATTCTACAACATTATGGCTGCTATTGTTTAGTACGGGGCTTACATAAGGTATGCCTAATCCCATACCTCTTACTATCAGCAGACAGGCCATTATTGCCATCATATAAGGATAAGCTTTTCTTATTTTTTGCCTGGCGCTTATGCCAATATAATTTCCAAAAAAAGTAATGCTCCACATTAGTGGCAATGTACCAATCCCAAACGCAGCCATAAACAATACACTGCTTTTAATATTACCGGCGGCCAATGCCCCGGCAATGGCCATGTACACCAACCCACAAGGCAACAAGCCGTTGAGTAAACCAATGGTAAAAAGAGATGATTTGGTTTTTTTTGAAAACAGTGATCCTAATTTTTTTCTAATGTTGGTAAAAAAAATATTAGATGCTGACACTGCTTTTTGCTGCATTGTATATTTAGCGGGCAAAACAATAAATAATAAAATGAGTACCCCTGCTATGATGGAAAGCCATTGCTGAAAATGGAATAAAGCGGCAGTTTGCCCGATGATTCCAAATAGTAAACCAAAGCAGCTATAAGTTACCACACGGCCAGAATTGTATAAAAAGGCTCCCCAAAGCTTTGCAGCCCTGCTATTACTGCTTAATGGCAGTGATAAAGCCAATGGGCCACACATACCCACGCAGTGAAAGCTGCCCAATATGCCCATTGTAAATGCTGCTATACACAACTGTATCATTTTTTTAAATGATTATTTTATGTTCAAAATAATATGCAATATTTCCCAATTTCCAGCTTAACTGCAACTCATGAAGCCCCCTGGTGTTTTTGGGCAATACTATTTTTAAAGGCTCATCTTGTATTGAAAAATCTTTTTTAAAATCTTTATTGGCATCTGAAGGGCAGTATAATAAAGCCTGGCCATCAATCAGTTTTCCGGCAAAATCTTTTGGGAACACAATGGTTAGTTCATTGTTTTTTATATCAACCTGTACGGGCGCAGACAATGTTTGTACACGGTTCATTTCATCAATTTTATCCTGGTATTTTAATTCTTTTTCATAATAATTAGTAGTAACAAGGTCAGTTTTTTGGATAGATGATTTTACTACCATCCAGGTAATGCCTGAAATAAATACTATAAATACGAGAATTATTTTTTTGCCCCAGTTCATTTGATAATAATTTTTATTGATATACTTCCGGCCCTATAAATTTGGCGGTTATCGTTTTAATTTTCTTTTCTGCTTTTGTAATTGAGTCTATTTCATACATCCCAATCTTTAGTTCGGTTTTCCAGTTTTGCAGGGAAGATTTATTGAGTTTTATTAAAAATTGCAGGTTGGAATAATCTTCTTTTTTTACTAAAAATGCTCCGCTGCCAACAGGAGTAATTTCGCCGGGAAGATTTTCGAGCCTAAGCGTAAAGGTTATATTCTTATGCGTTTTATTGGCAAGTTTTAAGTTGTATAAATTGCTGATACGTCCATCGGGGAGGGTTGTGTACGTCATGCCTGCGGTACGCATTAAGGTTGCGTCTAAATCGCTACGGCTTACCAATAAAAATACTAGCAATGCCAATAGCAACGCCAGTACAGCAGTATAGGCTTTTATTCTTCGGTTAAATTTAAGTTTGACTCCGTTGCTGATACTGTTTTCAGAAGCATACCTGATAAGCCCAACGGGTTTGTTTATTTTTGTCATGATGTCATCACAGGCATCAATACATGCAGTACAGTTTACACATTCTAATTGAGTGCCATTTCGTATATCTATGCCTGTTGGACATACTCTTACGCAAGCAAAGCAGTCAATGCAATCTCCCTGTTTTGTAATTTCTTCCATTTTGGCAGCTATGCTTTTGCATGCTCCGTCTTCTTTACAATCGGTACATTTACAATGATGCGTTTCCTGTTTTTTTAATTTACCCCTGGGCTCTCCTCTTTTGTGATCGTAGGCAACTACTATTGAGTTTTTATCAAGTAATACTCCCTGCAATCTACCATAAGGGCATACCACAAGGCACACCTGCTCTCTAAACCACCAGTAAACAAAAAAGAAAACAGTTGTAAATAGTAATAGAGAAATAAGTGTACCTGTGTTGGCCCCGGGTGCTTTTATGTACCCAATTAATTGATCCATGCCAATGATATAGGCAAGAAAAAAATTGGCAATTAAAAATGATATGGCATAAAATACGATAAACTTAATGGTTCTTTTTTTAATTTTTTCAGCATTCCAGGGCATTGATCTCAACCTTTTTTGCTGTGTGGCATCACCATCAATCCAGTATTCTATTTTTCGAAAAACCATTTCCATAAAAATAGTTTGGGGGCAGGCCCATCCGCAAAATATACGGCCAAATACTACCGTAAATAAAATAATGAATACCATGAAAGTGAGAAACCCGATTGC
>JAFDXD010000091.1 GCA_018268135.1 Bacteroidota bacterium | reverse complement strand
TTTTTGATAAAGTTAAATATTAAGAACTAAAGCCGGGCTTTATTCGTCGAGCCCCGAACCGCAGTACAGCAGAATTACCGCTGCTGATTGCTCCAATGTCCAGCCCCACTATTGGCAATACCAATGTTGTGTGTTTGTGCCTCTTTCTATTGGGTCTTTATCCATTCAGCGTCTTTGCCACGATTGTTATAAGTTACTATTTTAAAAACGTTGTTGGTGTCTTTTACAAACTCAAATCTCAATGGTGCTTCTTTCATATAAAATTCACTTTCACTTTTAGCATACAAGAAAACTTTCGGAAGTCTGTCGTCAGGATTAGAAGCTTCAACAGATAGCCTTCCATCTGCGAAAGTTACTATCAGTTTATGATTAATGTTATTTACGTTGACCTCGTATGTGCCAATATAACTCTTTAAAATATCTTCACTCACTTTAACTTCATTATTTAAAGGCTTTCCAATAACAAGCCGTGCAATGTCGTTAGTCAATAATTGCCAATCCATATCTGCTTCGTAACAATTAAACAATGTAACAATAAAAACATTTTCGTTTGGCAGATAAATTTCGTCTGACTGAAACCCATCTGTAGAACCACTATGCTCAATTGTCTTGCTGCCGTCAATGTTTTTTACGAACCAACCATAAGCATATTGAGAAAACGCACCATCGTCAAACTTAAAAGGTGTCGTTGCTTTGTCTAAAGTTTCTTTTTTTACTAACTGCTGATTATATAGGGCTTGATGCCATTGATAAATGTCATCTGCATTGCTAATTAATGCTCCTGCTGAATACATTATTGTTACTTCTTGTAGCGTTGCTTTTTCAATTTTACCGTCAAACTTTGAATAGCCTTGAGGCATATCAGGAATGGTTTTTTCGGGATGGATATAAAAAGTATTTTTCAAACCTGCTTTGTCTAATACATTTTCCTTTAAGTAGTCTTCAAATGTTTTACCTGTCACTGTTTCAATAATGTAGCCCAATAGATAATAGTTTGAGTTGCTATACTGGTATTCGCTACCGGGTTTGAAATTAAGCGGCTCGTCTTTTATGTAATCAACTCCGTCTTTTGGTGTGTAGCTTTCTTTTTGTTTTGTAGGATTTGAAATTTCTGATAAATAGTCTTTGATGCCCGAAGTATTTGTCAAAAGATTTTCAATTGTAATTGTGTAGCCTTTTGATGGGAAGTCTTTGATGTATTTTTGAATACTGTCCTGCAAATTAATTTTGCCTTCTTCTACTAATTGCAAAACAGCAATGGCTGTGTATTGCTTGCCCATAGAACCTGTCCTAAAAAGCATATTCGGTTGCATAGAAATGTTGAGTTCTGTATTAGCTGTCCCAAATGCTTTCTTGTAAACAACTTTGTCACCTTTTACAATTAATACTACACAGCCCGGGGCAATCTCGGTCAACCGTTTAGGAATTAGTTCGTCAAGACTTTTTGATAGTTTTTTCTCTTGCTTGTTTTGTCCATAGGAACTTGTCAGAAATAAAAGAGAAATAAGAAAAAAGCAAAGTGATTTAATCATTCTTGAATTGTTAGAGAGTGTCCAATGGCATAACACACAACGGGTCTCGGCTTGGCGAAGGAGCAAGTGAAGCGTTGGATTTGTGCGTTTGCCTTGCTCTTTTGCCAAGCCGATGTTAGGCACAGTTGCTTTTCGCATTTTATTTTTCGTCTTTTTGTGTTACGGTTACCCAAGATTTGTCAAACCCTAATGCTTTTAAAATTTGGTCTTTATCAAGTGTCTTTAGTTGTTTTATATTAATAACTAATCCTTTCTCTGGCACATCTTCTATAATTGTAAATTGAGAGCCGTGTGGTTGCCAAGTAAAAGTATGTTCATTTGTCTTTTTACTTGTACCTACAAGGTTGTTATTCTTATTCCATTCCCAATTGTAAAGTTCGTGGTCATATCTTACTGTATCAAACTCAAATACTACAACTTCTGAAAGGTCATTTGATTTTATTAGTACAATTGTTCTTAAATGTTTAAATTTTTCACGAATTGCTGAAACTCGTTCATTCCAAATTTCAAGAACTAATTTGCCAATCATGTTTGGGTCGGCTTTTTGGTCGCTTCTTTCTCCAAATGAATAGTTTGGGGAATTTCTGCCTGAAATTAATCTTACTTTTTTCTGTGTTGAAGGGTTAGTAGATTTTACTGTCTTTGCTCCCCAAGCTGTGTTACCCATTATTACATCATCAAGTCCAACATTTGAGGGTTTCCATTCAGCTCCAATACAAGTCGCAAAAATACTTTCCCATTCAGAACCTTCTAGTTCGGGTTTCCCTTTTGAAGCCAATAGGTAAATAAGTTCCTTACCAAGTAAAAATGGAAATTCTTTTGGAAAGTCATTTAAGGGAAATGCTGAAACAGATTTATTAACTGTTCTTAATTTTGGTGATTTGTTATTCTCCATAAGTTACTTCGTATTCGTTTAGAACCGAAGTCATATCCATTGAAGTGGCTACATACGGCAATAATTTATTAATAACAGCTTTCACTAAATTTACAGGTACTGCATTTCCTGCTTGTCTTTTCGCTTCTCCGTCAGAAACTACAATTTTATAAGTATCAGAAAATCCTTGAAGTCTAAACATTTCTCTTGGTGTTAAACGTCTCTCTCCGTTTACAAGTAAATAATTATATGAAGCACCTGACCTCAAAGCACAAGAATAAGGGTAAGAACAAATATTCCCTGCTTTGTTTTCGTGCCAAATTGAAAGTTTATAAGCTGATTTATGGCTTTCTTTTCGCTTCTTTAAAATGTACTCTGAGGCATAGTGTTTTTTATCAACTTTCTTTTCAAGAACTTCTGAAAGTGGTTTAAAGGGTCTGATTGGTTGTGGAAAGCTAAATAAAATTGGTTCTCTATGTCCTACAATAATTACTCTTTCTCTTTTTTGGGGAAGTCCAAAATCTAAAGCATTTAACACTGTAAATTTTACAGTGTAACCTAAATCTTTTTCAAGAGTTTTAATTATTGTTTTAAGTGTTTTACCTCCATTATGTCCAACAAGTTGTTTTACGTTTTCAAGTATGAAGGCTTTTGGCTTCTTATGTTTTATGATTCTTGCAATGTCAAAAAACAATGTTCCTCTTATATCGTTAAACCCTTTCATCTGTCCAATTATACTGAACGGTTGGCAAGGAAAACCTGCAAATAAAACATCGTGGTATGGAATATCTTTTTCATCAACTTGGGTAATGTCTCCTGTTGGTCTGTGTCCAAAATTAGCTTCATAACTGTCTTGGCAGTATTTATCAATGTCAGAAGAAAATACGCAATCAGGAATTAAATCATTCTCAATACAAGCTTGATCCATTGCTGTCCGAAAACCACCAATGCCACAAAATAAATCTATAAATTTTATTCTTTCCATTGTCAAGTTATGTTGTTTGCAAATTTAATATTTTGTTAGTCAACTTAATAGTTTTTCTGTCCAAAAGTTGAAGTTTTGTACTGCTGTTGAGTGTCGCTCTGCAATTGTGCCTAACGGCCACGCATTGGCGAAGGCAGGGTATTCATTGCTCCTTTCGCCCGGTACTTCAGCCGAATGTAGAACTAAAGTACAGAAAATGTACAAAAGCCGAGCAAAGAATTTTCAGCCGGAACTGCAGCCCAATAGCGAACCAAAAGCTGATGAAATGTACTTCTGCCCTGCTTTTGCCAATGCGATGTTGTATGCAGGCCCATCTTCATGGTGGCGTGTCGGCAAAAATGTTCATGTGTCCAACCAAAAGCAATTTTGAAAAACAAAAGTTTGCTGCACCGCTTCTCTAAACTTTAAAATTGTTGTCAAAGTAAAATGTTATTTGTCTGCCGTTTCAACAAAGCAAAAAAGTTGAAGCGGTGCATTTGTTGTCGCTGAACAAAGAGTGAGCCTGGCTCTGCTGATTGAAAAACTAATGAACAAAGTAGCTGCTTTAAAAAAATGGTTTGCGTCCGGTGTTGAACAATTGTCCGGCTAAAAAAATTGTCTGCCGAAATGTGTTGCGATGGGCTTTGATGTGTCGCTGCAAAAAAAGTGCAATGGAATAAAAAATTTTCGAATTGAAGAAAAGTGTCCAACCCCAAAAAACATGCGAATTAAAAACTGTGTCAAGGCATCAAAGCCATTCGCTGAAAGCCTCGTCCGGCTGGGCTTTGGTCAAACCATTTTTTTAGTCGGCGTTTACTTTCCCCCGAGACAGATGCTGAATAAAAAAACAAAAGATAAAAATCTGTACAAAAGTTCAACAATGTTTTTCAAGCTGATGGGGAGGTAAACTCCGGCTTCAACCGTTGAGTAAGAGTCGTGTCAGGGCTTGCA
>JAFDXD010000090.1 GCA_018268135.1 Bacteroidota bacterium | reverse complement strand
CGTTTAGATAAAATTATCCTGTTGTTTTGAAAAGTTTGAAAAGTAGCAGACACCTTGTTAGGATCGAACTTACCGAATAGAGTTTTGAATGCAATATAAGATACATCAAAGCCGCCACCGGTATAAGGTGTAAGGTGCATAAACTTAGGGTTGATGCCACCTGAAGTATCTACAAAGCGGAATGTTTCGGTATAATTTTTATTAAAGGTTTTGCTGACATTAACGGTAATATTCAGGTCTCTAACTGGCTCAAGGGTGCCACTTAGGGTGAGCCTCTGATCAAAATTTTGCTGTAGCATAGAATTAAATGCAGAGTCTTTTGTGATAAGACCTTTTGCCGCAGCCCTATTGAGCCAATTAGTATCGGGCTGTCTTCCCATTACAAAATCGAGGCCCGGGGCCATGCTTCTGAAGTTTTCGCCAACAAGCTGAGTACTGTCGGTGTAACCGGGCAGGCGGGTATTTGCATTTTCTGACAGGGAAAAATTAACCTGCTTAATGCTGGTAATTAATTTACCAAAAACCCTGGGTATGCCACCTACATAAGGCATGGCCGATTGATCAATAATTTTTCTGGTACGTAATACTTTTTTGCCTGATTTGGTTGTTACACTATCTGTAACTTTTGTAATGCGGTTTCTCCATTTTTCTTTATCGGCAGGGTTTGCTGGCAGGTCGAGTTGTCTTAACCATTTTGATTTTTGATACAAACGGGTAAAGTCAAATTGTGCTGTAACTTCACTTTGCTGTCCATTTTCTAAAAAGTTGCCGAGGTTTACTGCAAGGCGGCTTGCACCTATCCATCGGTAGCTGGCCTGGTATTTTAAATTAATAGTTGTCCAGTCTATCAGGGGCAATTTGGCTGTTGGCAAAGTATAAGAAAAATTTGCCGTTTGATTGAACAAAGTGTTTCTACCACCATGAAATAAATTTCTCCAAACAGAATCTTTTTTCTCTTTGGTATCTAATCGGCCATCGGGCTCATCTACCCGTGAGTTGTTGGTAGCGGCATAGTCAAACCGAATAGAACGAGTGAGGTTCCAGGCTACAATATAATCCCGCTGAAAAGTAAAATACTTATCATAGGTTTCGGGGATAGAATATTTATCAGTGCCAATACTTCTGGGCCTGATGACCCCAAACTGCCTGCTTATATCGGCCCTAAAGCTTAATTGCGATGGCACATAATTAATATTAAAATCCTTTACCAGATCGAACCAATGAGTTTTTGATTTTCGGAATAGTTTTTTAAATGGCACAATATATTTGGGCTGGGGTGCAAAGTTGTACCCCAATGCTGCCCTGTGCCTTGTAACATCATTGTATTCTATTAAAGGATTATGGCTACTTGTTTTGATATACGAATAACTTATGTCAACATTTGAAATGTCGTAAATTTTAGGAGGCTTACCGTTGGTTTTATTCTTTTTTACATTGGTAAAATTGAGTGTTTTAATAGAAGTGAAATCTATAGCAGCATTTCGGATAGAGTCTTTTTTTGCACTACTCTGGCCTCTTAATTTATCTTTTAGTTTTATGTCCTGATCATAAGGATCGTACTCGGGGGTACTCACTGTTTGCGTATAGCTTGCATATACCGGTATTTGCATTCCGGCTTTTTTAGGAAGCAATTTGCCAAGTTCAAGATTGGTAGCTACATCAAATTGATAAAAATTATCCCTGTATCGTTCATCTACTCTTTGCTCCAGAGTACCAAAGCCCTGAGTGTGTGCATTGGCCGAAATAGAAAGGGTACCCAGGTCTGCAAGGTTTACATCTACCCTGCCTAATGCTGCATAACCGCCTTTTTCATTTATAGATGATAGGCGCAATTCATTTACCCATACTTCGCCACAGGCTGCTGCGGCATTGGTATTTTCTATACCTATCAATATTCCCCTTATTTCGCCAAGGTTTGGTTCGCCAATTACACCATAGCGCTGTCCATTGGCCTGCAATTGCGAAAACATTTGTACTAAAGAGGTATTGGAGAGGTTTCTTGCCTGCTTCAATTTTGTGAGCGCTGTTAAATCTACATCCAAAGAGTTTCTGCTATTCCAAAGAGTATCGTTGTAGGTATCTGAATTAGGGTTGAGAGATGCAGCACCTAATGGAGTTTTGATTAATGGAATTCTTATTTCATAATAATTATTTACAAAATCAGTACCCAGGCGAATAACGGCCGTTAAATCTTTATCTTGAAATGAATTGGGCACTTTTTGCGATTCTTCTGCATGTATATACATGTCTAATTTTCCATACTGCCTTAAATCTCTGTTAGCAAAGGTTTGAAATACAGCTTTTGCGTCCCCTTTGGCTAATCCGCAAAACTGGAGGCTCATCGCCTGTTCATTTTGCAAAAGGTTTACACCATTATTGCTTAATGTTTGTACTCTTACAATATCTCTTGGGGTACGATAAGGCAATGGAGTACGCTGATCATTTTCTTCAATATTTACTGCTCCTACATTTAAGTTAGTAGCAGACGTAGGGGTGTACAATCCGGTAGTATCTACATTGTACTGAAACTTGCGCCATAAATTTCTCGACAATTGCAATTCACCAAATCTTAAAACCACACTGTCTGTAAAGCCGGTTAAAAACATCCTGATAAAGCGGATAGATTTAAAATCGGGAATATTACCTACTTTACCATTATAATTTTCGATAGGAATACGATACTGGTACCAGGTTTCATTTCTTGTTTGCCCATTTACAAGGCTTACCGGTACTACTTTTTTATCTACAATAAAGTTGGTACCTATCTGCATTTGAGTAGAGGCACTTGGTTTAATATCTACCGAATATTGAAAATACTCTTCTGTTTCATTTAAAGTATTGTCCCTGTTAAGGTCTTCTGCATCGGGGTAAAGGGTTTGTGCAGAGGAGAATTGACTACCATTATCAATAGGCGAGTTGCCTTCGGGATTGTTATAATCTTTATATCTGCTAAGAATACCATCATTTATCCCAAAGCCTGCATCTCTGTAGTTTTTATAATCGTCATTGGAAGGGTCTTTTAATGCATCCTGATAGGCTTTGGAGCCTGTACCAAAATTAGCTGCCAGTGTTGCCAGGTAGGCCTGTCTTTTATTTACCTCTGCAGTATCATCCAGACCATCAAATCCTATATCCTGGTATGCTCTGTCGCTTGGTATATTGCTAAAAGCATTGGTAACCTGTATGGGATTGCGGGGCACTCTACCCCATACCGTATTATCTGACTGTGCCGGGGCATTGGGTGTTGACAATCCATTTTCGTAAAAGCGCCTACCATCTTTCAATACATCTTCAGATACATTACCTAGGTTAAAATATAATTTACCTCCTGTAGAATTAGTAGCATTGGGGTTTTGAGGAGTATTGATAAAAGGGTCTTGTACCCAAAACTCGATAAATTCTATATTGTTTGTAACAAAATCAGTTTGATCGAGACTACGCATAATGCCAGCCCATCTCGTTTCGGGATGCAGTAATTTGCCAGAAGGGGCTACGCCTGAAACACTATCATTAAAGTTATAAGGGCCTTTATCTGTGGGATAATAGGCAAGGTCAAAAGTTACCAACTGGCTCTCACCAAAACCTGTGGTACGCTGAGGAAATATTTCTTTTTGATAAACCTCCCTTACTCTGGGGTCACTTAATAAGTTGGCATTATTACCAATAGGGTTATTGGGGTCTTTGTATTGTTGCAAAGTTTGCTCTATCTGGTACCAGGCCAGTTTTGCCCGGTTTTTACCATATACAAGGCTATTGCTTGAGTCTGCTTCCGGAAACAACAGGTTGCCGCCATCACCGGTAGCGCCTTTTGGTGTAGATGCAAGCGCCCAGCTTATTGGAGGAAACCTTAGGTCAATACCTGTTTTACTGTCTTCAAAATCATCAATATTTACTACGCCGTTACTGCCTTTCCCAATTTGAGGAGCATGGCCGGGGTCAAGCATGGCGCCTTCGCCATATACATTGATATTGGAGGGCGCTGTAGTAGAATAAAATGGTAATTTATCTAACCATTTGGTAAGCCTTGGTAAATCTCTACGGTAGTTTACATCTAACCCATACATGGCATTTCTTATGGGGTCTTCTCCAATATCTACTTTAGTAAAAAATGGTCTTTCACTTAATCTTACTAATGTTCCCCCAAATGAAAGCTGCTCTTTGGCTGTATTTTTTGCCTGGTAATCAAAGCGAAGCCCCATATACGATCGCTGTTGTAAACCATAGGAAGCATTGTTTTCGAAATTTACCTGCACCGGCAGGCCTGCATTCAATATTGCCTGGTTGGTAATTTTAATGGTACCCAGGTCGTAATTAATATCATAATCTACATTTTCCTGCAAAGCCCTTCCACCCGCCGTTACTGTAACAGAGCCTCTGGGAATATTGTATCCAATACTAATATCAGAAGATCCGGAAGTTTTTGCAACACCTTTCAATACAAAGCGGTCTAAATTGGGGTATTGCTGTGCTACTGCTTTAATGGAATCATACAAAGCATAAAATAAGGTATCTTTTATGGTAGATAAAGCAGGATTGCTGTAAATACTATTAGCTAAATCTCTACCAAAAGGCTCCAGTACGGGAAATATAACCCTGCTGTATTGTGAGATTACAGTAAAATTTTCAACATAGTCAAATACACCATCAGGTTGCGGGTCTAACTGACTGTTTAACCTGTCGAGGTTAATTAAAGAAATAATTGGGGCGCCCTGGTTTTTATCTCCAAAAGGCACATAGCGTTTATCGCCTAGGCCTGGCTGCTGATAAAGTACATCCAGCTTAAAGTCTTGCTTAGAAAGTACTCCATACCCTACTGAATACACGTTTTTGAGCATAAGACCCCAGATGGGCAGGTTGGTTCTTTGCGAAGTAGCTTTTAATAATTTCAGATACAATACTTTCTGAGTAGCTGTAGAAGAATCTGGTGGTACATCTTGCGAAAACTCTCCTACCTGGTACACTTTTCCATTATAAGAATATTGATAGGCTACTGCAAGTACTTCATCTGTTTGCAATGGCTGACTTAAGGAAAGTGTACCTACCTGTGGGTTAAAAAAGTATTGGGTACTATCTAACTTTCGGGCAAAAGTTTTTTCAAAATCCTGCACTGGCTGTAATCCATAATTTACAAGATTTTGAAAAACCATGGCGGGGTCTCTGTAACCTGGCTGTTGCTTAATATTATTCAACAAATCGTTGGTACCATTGCTCGGATAAGGGGAGCTGTTAAGCACATTGATGGTTGGTGGCTGCCGATAGGGTTGATTTTCGCCAAGATCCATCAAGCCAACTACATCTCTCGTTTCGGTAGTAGTTCCATTTTTGTTGGTAACCCATACTTCCATACGAAGTATTTGCACAGGGCTTGTAACAGCAGGCAGGTTTGCCATTACTTTGTTATAATTATTTTTAAAATATTGTGCTACAAGAAAGTGCCTGTTCTCTTCGTATTCATCTGCTTTTATTTCAAATGGCTGAGTAGCTGTACCGCCCTGAAGGTTTACTGTTTGGCGTTGTGATTTTTGATTTGCTAAAACAGCCGTTACAAATAATTTACCAAATTGTAACTGTGTTTTTAATCCAAAGAGTTGTTGGGCGCCGGGTATTAAAGTACCCCTGTTTGGAAAACTTACATTACCGGCTTCAAACCTTTTTAATATTTCATCATCCTTACCTGTATAATCTAATTTTAATTGGTTTTCCAAGTCAAAATTGGCAAGGGTATTATAGTTAATGGGAAACTTTAATTTATCTCCAATATTAGCATTTACATTTACCTGGGCATTCATATTAAAATCGAGCCCTCCATTTTTACGGGCTCTCTCAGGCAATGTAGGGTTGTCGGTTATTTGTCCCTGGTAGCCAGCAGATATATCTACATTTCCCTGTGGGGCTATTTCTATTTTACCATTTCCAAATAAGCGGTTAAAGAGATTGTCTGTTAATGATAATTTTGGTTTAGCAAATTTGCCACGGTTTAATATGCTGGTAGTATTGGCTCTTTTTTTAAAGTACTCTTCTTCGGCTTGGCGATTTCGCATTTGCCAATATTGATCAAAAGAATATGTAGTAGGAATGCGATAATACCTGCTGCCCACTTTTTCGTACACTGTGTAGGTTTGGGTAAGTGGGTCAAAAATTACAGAGTCTTTAATATTTTGAGGATAATCGAGGTCAAAAGTATTTCGCTGCGTACCCGGTACAGTGCCTGCTCTTGAGTCTGAAATAGGAAAATGAAGACTATCAGTATAGTTGGGTGAAATAGTATCGGTTGTATTAAAACGAAATTCTGGAGCTTTATGGGTTACCCCATCAGCATTTGTCATAGATAGCAATACCAGCATGGTACTGCAAGCAATAATGGTAAGAATTGTTTTTCTAATAAGCAACATCCGGTAAATAAATTAGCGTAGCGTTTTTGTCAAATTGCTTTTAAGGCTTTTTTTATCAAATCTTCCAAAATATTAATACCTGGTTCGGCTTGCATAATTTTGCGGATAGACTGCTCTGCCTGCTGTCGAGAAATACCTAATGCAGTTAAAGCTGTTAACGCATCCGCTTCCAATCTATTGCCTAAGGCTGGCATTAACTCGCCCACCGGCAAATGCTTATTCATTTTATCCTTTAATTCAAGCACCAAACGCTCTGCAGTTTTTTTTCCAATTCCTTTTACACTCTCCAATATTCTCACATTGCCTTGTAAAATTGCCTGGCTTACTTCATCTGCCTTTAAAGAGGATAACATCATTCGAGCGGTAGATGCCCCTACTCCCGACACACTTATCAACAATAAAAATATTTCCTTTTCCTGTTTGTCAAAAAAACCATACAATGTATGTGCATCTTCTTTAACTTGTAAGTGGGTATATAGCCTGCCTTTATCAAGTGATTGTATGGCAGAATAGGTGTTCAGGCTTATATTAACCTCATAACCAATACCGTTTACATCTACAAATACCTGAGCCGGACTTTTGTAACTAAATATTCCCTCCAAATATGCATACATAATAGCAATAGTCTGTCGAGTAGCGAAAATAAGGATATTTTGCCAGTCAATTTATAAAACTGTATGACATCTGGTAAAATGAGAGCTGATTTTTTTCATTTAATTAATGCCTGTTAACATCAAAATAAGAAACCGGAAGATTAAACTATTAATAAGTTTGCCTGTCATAATAACGTTAGTAAGCATAAAAATAAATTCAAATACAAAAAAAAATTACTATCTTAACATTGATTTTTTTATAACAACTTTTGGCATATTCTTTGAAAATAGTATAGTATAATAATAAAATAATTTAAATTTTTCTCATAAGCAGTTAGTTTTGGTAAACGGCCCTTGTTTCTACAAGGGCTTCTTCATTTTGATTTTTTTGTTAAAAATTTTGCAATTATAATTTTTAAGTTATCTTCATTGCTCGGTTATCAAACTTACTGCATTTACAAGAGGCTGTCTTAATAAAGGCAGCCTCTTTGTTTTTAAACTTTCCCCATTGCTTTTTACATACAAAATATTTAGCTAATTGTAGAACCCTCATGGGCAAATAATTACAAAATTCTGTATGATTCCTTAAGACATTTATTCTCTATCTAATTGATTCATTAAAATTAGAAGATTAATAACACAGGTTATGTATGGCACTTAATATTTTGAAGGCTGTAACAGCTTATTAAACTCTTCATAAAATACTCTGTTTAATTTTAAATTAGAGGTTAATGCCATTTGCCTTCAGTTTTTATTAATACCTGTTTTGTAGGATAATAAGGTATATTTTTTATAGGATTAGATATTTTGATGTCAAACCTCTATCCTCAGCAGGTTTTTCTTTATTTACTTTTTGACTTGATACAAAAAGTAACAAGAAAGCCAGGCATCAAGCTTTGCAAGTCTGTTTTGTGCTCATTATACTTAACCCTAATTTTTTTTATGAAAAGATTACCCTATCAATTCATCAAAAACATTCTCCTTGCATTATCGTAATAATTTTATATTAAATTTGTCCACATAAATTTTTTTGCATGAACAAAATAACTGCGGCTATTACAGCAGTTGGAGGGTATGTACCAGAGTACAAGCTTACCAACAAAGAGTTAGAAACAATGGTAGAAACCAATGATGAATGGATAAGGAGCAGGACTGGTATAGAAGAGCGAAGAATTTTAAAAGGAGAAGGGCTTGGCAGCAGCGATATGGGAACAGAAGCAGTAAAAGAATTATTAAAGAAAAGAAATATTGCACCCGAAGAAATAGAATGTGTTATTTGTGCAACTGTAACGCCAGACATGGTTTTTCCTGCCACGGCAAATATCATTTGCGACAAAGCAGGGATGCACAATGCTTTCAGCTTTGATGTAGGGGCAGCCTGTTCGGGTTTTTTATTTGCATTAAGCACGGGTAGCGCCTTTATAGAAAGCGGGCGATATAAAAATGTAATAGTAGTTGGTGTAGATAAAATGAGTAGTATCATTGATTACTCTGACCGTACTACCTGTATCATATTTGGTGATGGCGCAGGAGCCGTATTGTTAGAAGCCAATACAGAAGGTATGGGTGTACAGGATAGTATTTTAAAGAGTGATGGAAGTGGGCGACAATACCTTCACATGAAAGCAGGGGGATCAGTAAAACCAGCCACAATAGAAACCGTAACAGCCAAAGAGCATTTTGTGTATCAGGAAGGACAGGCGGTATTTAAATTTGCTGTAAAGGGCATGGCAGATGTTAGTTATGAACTGATGCAAAGAAATAATTTAACCGGAGATGATATTGCCTGGCTGGTACCCCATCAGGCCAACCTTCGTATAATAGATGCAACTGCAAACCGTATGGGGCTATCAAAAGAAAAGGTGATGATCAACATTCAGAAATACGGGAATACTACAGCCGGTACTTTACCGTTATGTTTATGGGATTGGGAAAAGAAGCTCAAAAAAGGAGATAATATTATTCTTGCAGCTTTTGGAGGCGGTTTTACCTGGGGGGCTACCTGGCTAAAATGGGCTTACAATTCTATTTAAAAAATATTTTACCAAACATAACCAAGGGCTTACAACTTTATGAAAAAATACTTTTTCCTGATTGTAATGACTGTATTTTTTCAGCAAAGCTATGCCCAAATTACCCGTTATATTGTAAGGTTTAAAGACAAACAATTTAATACTTACTCCATCAATAATCCTTTACAGTTTCTGAGTCAGCGGGCAATAGACAGAAGGGCAAGGTATCATATTTCTATTGACAGCACCGACCTTCCAATTACAGCTCGATACCTTGACAGTATTCGTCTATCCGGCAACGTTACATTATTAAATACTTCAAAATGGCTCAACCAGGTTGCTATTAAGACCTCTGATATGGCTGCTCTTGCTAAGATTAATTCTTTTCCATTTGTACTCAGTACTTCGGCAGAAGCTTCTGCAATAAGTGTACCTTTTGAAAACAAAAAATTATTTCCATTTGATGGCTCCCCCTCACAAATAAATGGATTAGACCCTGTAAAGTCATCTATTGAAGCCCTGGGATATGGATATTCGAATGGGCAGGTGAAAATACATCGGGGCGATTTTTTACATCAGCATGGTTTTAGAGGAGAGGGTATGCAACTGGCCATGTTGGATGCAGGTTTTTATCATTACCAAACCTTGCCAACTTTTGATAGTATCCGTTTCAATAATCAAATATTGGGCACCTGGAATTTTGTAAACAATGATAATGATGTAAATGATGGTAGTACACATGGAATGCAGTGCCTTAGTACCATTGCAGCTAATATACCCGGTACATTTATTGGCACTTCCCCCAAAACTTCCTTTTACCTTTTTGTAACAGAAGACCTTGCAAGTGAAAGTCGTATAGAAGAACAAAATTGGGCCAGTGGCCTTGAAAAAGCTGACAGCCTTGGGGTAGATATTTGCTCTACTTCTCTTGGCTATAACCAGTTTCAAAATGCCGCAGTCAACTACACGTATGCAGATATGAATGGACATACTACCATCTGCGCAAGGGCTGCAAATATTGCATCACAAAAAGGAATGTTATTGGTAGTAGCAGCAGGTAATGAAGGTACCAACTCCTGGCATTATATACTTACACCCGGCGATGCAGATAGCGTACTTACAGTTGGCGCCATAGATACAGTAGGTAATGTGGCCGCATTTAGCAGCTATGGCCCTGCCAGCGATGGTGATATTAAACCTGAAGTGGCTTCCATAGGGCTTAATACCATTGTAGCAAATCCTTCTACTGGCTTGCCATCTTATAATAGCGGCACATCGTTTGCCTGCCCAAATATGGCCGGGTTGGTAAGTTGCTTATGGCAGGCATACCCCGAAATAAACAGCAGAGGAATCATTAATGCCATTGAGGCATCGGCCAATCAATTTACAACGCCAGATAACCGTGTAGGGTATGGAACTCCGGATATGAAAAAAGCATTTGTACTGCTTTATAAAAATATTTTTTCTCAGCAAATTAATATTACTAATTGTGAGGTTACTTACAATTTTTCTGCTAAAATTGATACCACAATTACCCTTTCGATAGAAAGAAAAAATAGCAACAACAATACCTATTCTACAGTAAAAACATTTAATAGTAATAGCAGTTTTTCCGTGCAGCATTTTAGTTACATTGACAATTTGAAAAATGAAAATTTAGGGAATTATAATTACCGGATAAAAGTATCTGTAGGAGCTGACACTACATTTTACCTAAGCCCTGTAATGGTAAATTATACACAGCAATGCCCGGCAACAGATAACAAAATAACTATTGCCCCAAACCCGGTTTCAGATTACCTGCACATCATTTTTGAAAGGATGGCTACTGCAAAAGCTACTATTATTATCCACAATATTGAAGGGAGAAAATTGTACCAGTCAAATGTTGATTTGCCGCAGGGAACTAATGTACAAACATTGCCCATGCTATCTTTTAGTAAAGGAGTATATTTTGTAACCATTTTTATAGATGGCAAAAAACAGGAGGTACAAAAAATAATTAAGCTTTAATTATTTTGTAAATACTGCCACAAACATGGTGTCTGCTTTCCTATCAAACCCTTCCATATATTTTTCATCCAATAATTTTAAGCCTGTATTATTAGAAATATATTTTACAACCTCTTCATTTTCTTTTGCAAATACTGAGCAGGTAATATAAAACAATAAGCCGCCATTCTGCAAATGTGGTTCTACATTGGTTACAATTTTCTTTTGCCTGTCGGCATAGGAATCTATCTGATTTTTTTTAAAAGAATGCAATTGCTCAGGTGTGCGGGCCCAGGTGCCACTACCACTGCATGGCACATCGCATACAATTATTGAAAATTCTTCTTTAGTCGCTACCCCGCCCCTGCTTACCAGGTCTGCCAAAAAACTATTATGAATATTAACACCTGCCTGCTTCAACCTTTTTTGACAATTATATAAAACAGTTTTTCGTATATCCGATACAGTTAGTTTAATGTTTTTATTCAAAACATCATACAATAAAATTGACTTACCGCCACTTGCAGCACAGCAGTCCCAACAGGAAATTGGCTGTAAAAATGATATTGCTGAATTATTACTCAAATAAGAAAATACTCTTTGTGAGCTTGCATCCTGTACTACGGCTTCTTTATTTAATGCAAGAATATCATTGATGGCAATTGAGTTTTTAAGGGCAAGGCAATTATTTTCATTTTCAGTAAATGAGATGCCTGCACCTATTAATTTATCTTTTACAATTTTATCCCTTCCGGGCCTTATCCTTAAAAAAAGCAAGGGCTGATAAAAAAAAGAATTGATGAAAGACTCCTTGTTAATCATATCACTTATTTCCGTCAAAAATGGAAATGAAGAGACCGGGCTAATTTGAAGAAACTGGCATTTATTTTCAATGGTATCGGAAATTTTCCCGTTTAGCTCTGGCTTTAATGCTTTAAGAATTGGGTTATCAAAATGTTCGCACAAAAAAAGTGAAAATAAAATTTTATCCTCCAGGCTCTTATCGGCAAATAAATGCCCTGCTCTAAAATAATGGTAGCATAGTGTGGCAATTGTTTTTCTATCGGTAGATCCGAATTTTTTATTAGAGGCAAAATATTTTTTTAGGTGAAAAGCAAATGGCGCCTCAGCACTATAAGAATTTAATAGAATAACACTGTTGAAAATATAGGAAAGATAACGACTCACTAATAAAATAATAAGAATGATTAAAGCTACAAACAAAAAAGCACTCTCTCTGAAAGTGCCTGTTACTAAATAATATTAATCATCAAAATTCTAATAAGGTTTCTACCGGGTCTTTTCCAAACAACAAAAGGGATGGATTTTCGAGCAATTGTTTTACAGTTACCAAAAACCCTACAGATTCCCTTCCATCAATAATGCGATGGTCGTAGCTTAAAGCTACATACATCATTGGCTTAATAACCACCTGGCCATTTACAGCCATTGGGCGCTCTACAATATTATGCATTCCTAAAATGGCACTTTGCGGAATATTAATAATAGGAGTACTCATCATGGACCCAAATATTCCACCATTGGTAATTGTAAATGTGCCTCCCGTCATTTCCTCAATCGTCAACTTATTGTTTTTTGCTTTGGTAGCCAGCTCTACTACTGCGTTTTCAATTTCGGCCATGCTCATGCTTTCTGCATTGCGAATTACAGGCACTACCAGGCCCTTTGGTGCGCTTACAGCAATAGATACATCACAGTAATCATGGTAAATAATATTTTCACCATCAATATAAGCATTTACAGAGGGAAATTTTTGCAAAGCATAACAACAGGCTTTTGTAAAGAAGCTCATAAAGCCAAGGTTTACTCCGTGTACTTCTTTGAATTTGTCTTTGTATTTTTTTCTTACTTCCATTATGGCGCTCATATCCACTTCGTTAAAAGTGGTAAGCATGGCAGTACTGTTTTTTGCTTCTACCAACCTTCGGCTAACTGTTTTACGAAGGTTACTCATTTTTTCAGGTTTTTCTGTTCGGCTATACATTGCTATTCCGGGTTTACGACCGGGGTTATTAAGCAATTCGAGCACATCCTGCTTAATTATTTTTCCATTACTTCCAGTTGGCGTTATAGATTTGCTATCTACTTTTTTATCAGCCATAATGGCCGCAGCTACGGGGGTAGCTTTTACATTAGCTAATTTGTCATCTACCTGCAAAGGAGCAGCTTCTGCAGCAGGGGCGGCAACTGCATTGGCATTTGAAGTATCATCCTGCTTACCGGCAATAGATGCTGGCCTTTCTGCTTCTGTGTCAATTGCTCCTACCACATCCCCAATTGCAAGTGTATCGCCTTCTTTTGCTACCTGGGTGACAATACCGGCTTTTTCTGCATTTATTTCAAAAGTGGCTTTTTCACTTTCAAGTTCTGCAATAACTTCATCTCTTTCAGCCCATTCACCATTATTCTTTAGCCATTTTACAAGAGTTACCTCACTTATACTTTCTCCTACGGTTGGAACTTTGATTTCGATTGACATGTAAAGTGTAATTTTTTTATTTGCAAATCTCGGATAAAAAAGGGAGTATGAAAATATTTTATTGTGGAAAACTAAGTCATAAATTCATCAAAAACATCAATTAAGTATTAAAAAAATATAAAATAGTTTTTATACCTTTACACTTTGGAAATAATTTTCCCTTTCCATCCTAAATATCTGTGCTAAAACAGCTTTTGGTTTTATCTCTTTATCCCTTTCCAAGAATTTCTATAAAAACTTTGAGTATTTATTTTTTGAATACTACTGAATAATTTATGAATTATGAAACTGATGAGAAATTGTTTTCTTCCCATATTAGCAGTGCTATTTACTTTAGTATGTAATGGCCAGCTTTATAACAATGGGTCTTCTATAAAAATACAGCCGGGGGCATATTTATTTGTAGGTGGTGATGTGGTCAATACTAATTCGGGCACCATTATTAATGATGGCAAATTGGAAGTACAGGGTAATTTTACAAATAGCGCTACTTATAATTCCGCTACTTCTGACGATAGTTTATTACTCACAGGCGGGGGTGATGTAACCCTCAATGGAGGCACTTCAACCCTTAATTATTTAACAATTAATAAAACTGTAAACAGCAACAAAGTAACATTAACAGGCTCTACCTTACTGGGTACAAAACTCGATTACTTAAGTGGCAATTTTAGTACTGATCCTATTGCTAATCCTTTGTATGTTTTATCTGCTCCGGTGGCAGCGGTATTTAATTTTTCGGCAGGTAGAGAAATTACCGGAAATGTAAAAAGAACTTCATGGGTGAATGGGACAAGTGTAATGTTTAATCAACCAAATATGTTGGTAAAAACTAATGCAGGCACAGCACCGGTTGATTTTACCGTTACCATGATACCGCAGTCAGCAGGGGGAGATCCTACACAGGCAGAAAGAGAAGTAAAACGAAAATTTCAATTTGCTAACACCGGAGGTTCCGGTTTTACGGCAGATATTAGCTTTCCGTATTTAACTACAGAATTAAATACCAATGTAGAGGGCAATCTGGTCCCCTGGGATCTGGTAAGCGCTGAATGGAATGGCAGACTAACACCCATTACCAGAGATGGGACTTCTCATTTTGTATCAACCACTGGCATAACTGCTACAGAGTTAGCCAATGAGTGGAAACTAGCCGATTCGAAATACAGTTTCAATATTACAGTTTTTTTAAGAGGTGCATGGAATAATGGAAGTGGACTTATGAGAAACACTTTAAATACAGGTGGCTTATTGCCTTTGTCGCAGCCTTATACAGGTGCTCCATTTAATTATGCAGGTACAGAATCAGTTGCTTCAATACCCAATTCAAATATTGTAGATTGGGTGTTGATAGAATACCGGAAACCATCTACTGGCAATCCTTCTGATGCTAATGCATCTTCCATTGTAGGAAGAAAGGCAGGTTTTGTATTGATGAATGGAAATGTAGTAGATCTTGATGGGGTTACTCCTATTACTTACGATATTACAAAGCAAGGCCCCGGATTTATAGTGGTAAGACATAGAAATCACTTAGCTATTATGAGTAATATTTTAGCATCAAATGCTGCTGGTACTTTTAGCAACGATTTTTCTTTACTTAGCAATAGTTATAAAAATCCAACGTCACTATCAGATGCAGTTACGGTATTATCATCTACTGCACCAGGTATAAATTTGTATGGTTTATGGCCTGGAGATGTTAATCAAAATGGCTCTGTTACTACCACCGACCTCACACCGGTTAATGTTGCGATCTCAGGATTACCAGTAGTAAATACCAATATATATGATGTAAAAGATGTAAATCTTGATAAAAACGTAACCACAACAGATTTGACAAATGTAAATTTTTCAATTTTTAACTTTGCCAAATCCAGTACTTCTAAAATAAATCCTTTCATTACAAACCAACCAGCCGTATTAGTATCACAGGTACCAGGCGAGGTTAAATAAATTGAATCAAATTTGAAATATGAAAAAAATATTTTTACTTTTTTTAATCTCTCTTTGCTTTTATGCAATGGCATCGGCACAAACGGTTTCAATAAGAGTAGCACAGGTATCTTATAGTAATGTAGACCCTGATGGCGCAGGACCTGCTACAGGTTCTGTTGTTATGAGATTTGAGCTATCAGCTACCGCTAATTTACTTGCAGATGGAATACCATTTTCCATGGTGTTTCAATCTTCAAAATTAATGGCTACCCCTACTAATACAACCGTAAAATCGGGCCCTTTAGCTGCGGCGCCAACAAACTGGAACCAAACTGTAGATAACAGAGCCGGTAACCCGGCAAACGTAACTTATGGTGGCCAAAATTTTGATAAAAGAATGATTATTTCTTTTTCGCAACCAATTGGCAACCCCGATGTACCTGTAGGCGCAATATCTACAGAATATGCTGAGATTACTTACTGGACCCTGGGTTCAAGCTATCCGCAAGGTGGTTATATTACGCCTGAGCCTGGAGCAATTGTGCCACAAAATGAGCTTTCTACCCAACAAGGCCAACTAGCTTTTCCGTATTTATCACCTGATTTATCTACGCCGGTTCCTCTTGGTTCTTCTATTACCCCGGTTACTTTCTCAGCCTTTAATGTAAAATGTAATAACAGCGGTGCAGTGGTATTATGGGCTACAGAATCAGAAGCCAATAGCAGTTATTTTGAAATACAAAAAAGTACAAATGGAACTGAATGGGCGCCTATCGGCAAAATTAAATCTACCGGTAACAGCAGCGCTCATATTGATTATCAATACCTCGACAATCAGGCCGGAAAAGGGTTTTATCGTATAAGGCAAGTAGATTTTAATGGCAACAGCACTTATACTTCTGTGTTACCATCAGCTTGCTCGGCTCATATATTATCAGCCACGGTTTACCCCGTGCCTGCAAGAGATCAGGTAACTGTTACCATCAATTCTCAGCAAAGTGCCAAAACAGAATTGCAATTAATTGATGCTTCAGGAAAAATAGTACTAAAACAAACTGCAACTATTGTCAATGGTGTCAATAATATTATACTTGATATACATAACCTTGCATCCGGAAATTATATTTTAGTAAGCAGTGATGCAGCATTATATCTCAACAAGAGAATTATTGTATCACGATAAAAATTTGATTGTATCAAACAAAAAAGCCCATCATTAAAGTGGGCTTTTTTTGTTTATAAAAAAAATATCAGGCTCCAAGATAAGTTCTAAGCATTTTACACCTTGAGGTAGTGCGGAGTTTATTTATGGCTTTATCTTTAATCTGCCTTACTCTTTCTCTGGTTAAGGAAAAACGTTCGCCTATATCTTCAAGGCTAAGCGGGTGGTCAATACCGAGACCAAAAAAATAACGTATTACATCTTTTTGCCGCTCTGTGAGCGTACTAAGGGAGCGCTCAATTTCTGTTTGCAATGAAGCTTTTACGGCTAGTGCATCGTCTGTTCCCAATGCATCTTTATTTACCAATACATCTATCAATGTGCTATCTTCACCATCTGCCAATGGCTGATCCATACTCACATGCCTTGCTGCTACACCAAGTGTTGCCGCTACTTCTTCCGTTTCTATATCCAAAAAAAATGCAAGTTCTTCTGCTGTTGGCTCTCTTTCAAATTCCTGCTCTAATTGCGAATATGCCTTACTAATCCTATTGGTTAGTCCTACTTTATTTAGCGGCAATCTTACTATTCGCGACTGCTCTGCCAAGGCCTGCAAAATACTTTGCCTTATCCACCATACCGCATACGAAATAAATTTAAACCCACGGGTTTCATCAAAGCGTTGTGCAGCTTTTATCAATCCTACATTGCCTTCATTTATTAAATCGGGTAGTGTAAGCCCCTGGTTTTGATATTGCTTGGCTACAGATACTACAAATCTTAAATTGGCTTTAGTTAGTTTTTCTAATGCAGCCTGATTGCCTTCTCTGATCATTACGGCAAGGCGCACTTCTTCTTCCGGAGATATCAATTCTACTTTACCAATTTCCTGCAAATACTTTTCTAAACTCTGGCTCTCACGATTGGTGATAGACTTTGTTATTTTAAGTTGACGCATACTCATAAGCGAGTAGATTTATGGGGGTTAAAGAGTTATAATGGTATTATTTTTTATTTATCATTAAAAAAGTCTTTATAGTTAACGTAATTTAAGCCATTTTAATATGTTTTTAAAAAAATATTTTAAAAATCAGTATATATTCTTTAATAAAATGGCATAAAAATTAAAAAAATAGCTTTCCGGATTTAAAATAAATTTTGCCAGATGAATTAATTACTTATCATTGCATAATTCAACAGATTTATTAATAAGAGAGATAGCAACAGAAAAAATGAGTAAAAAAGTTTTATATACGTTAGAATACCCGGTAAGATGTTCACCCGGTATATTATATGAATTTTTAAGCACTCCGGCCGGGTTGCAGGAGTGGTTTGCCGAAAAGGTAGATGAGCATGATGGCGAGTTCACTTTTGGATGGAACGGTACAGAAGATAAAGCAAGTGTGATTGAAAAGGAAGAAGGCAAGTTTATACGTTTTCACTGGGATCATCAGCAAAAAGATGAATACTTTGAATTTTTGATTGAAAAGTCGGAAGTAACCAATCAAACCATTCTTGTGATAAAAGATTTTGCCGATAAAAAAGAGATAAAAGACCAAAGCCAACTTTGGGAATACCAGGTGAAAGATCTTTTTCACAGATTAGGTAGTTAATCTTCAAGCAATTTTAATATTTGCAGATAAGCTTCATCAAGCAGATGTGGCATTTCATTCCATTTATTTAAAGGAAATTTTTGCGCTATTTTAATAAATGGCTTATTAAAAATGATGTCTAAATCCTGCTCACTAATTTGGCTAACAGGCCTATAGTTTTCTTTTTCAAAATGATGATGCCAGGCATTTTCATTTACACATATAAAATATGCTGAGCCGGAATGTTTTAAATTTTGGCATAAGCAGCTTCCCCACTTATCTAAATATAAACCCGAAATCTGGAGCGTAACACTAAAGAAATGCCCCCACCAAAACATGGTTCGCAGGGCAAAAACATCTTTTTTAGAAAATACTGACGGATAATCTAAGATTACATAAGGCAAACTTTGATAATTTTCACCTTTACTAACTTTAGGCAAGGATGATAAAATTTCGGGGTAGGCAATTTTTGTATGGCTAAGTACACAATTTTTTATCCGCTCTATTCTTTCGCTTAATAAGGAGCTAACCTGATTAATAATTTTCTGTTTTCTTAAAATCCATTCTGTTTCTTGCACAAAAGCGAGTTCAGCATCAGAAAGTGTTAATTTTGTTATATCTCCCATGATGAAAAGTTACTTTATTATTTTTCAAAAAAAAGGAATGGTAGAATTGTATGATAAAAAAATTAGACAAACTTATTCTAAAATCATTTTTAGGGCCGTTTATTATTACTTTTTTTATTGCGCTGTTTGTATTGATGATGCAAACGCTGTGGAAGTATATAGATGACCTGGTAGGCAAAGGGCTGGATTTTGTAACCATTTGCCAATTTATTTGGTATGCAAGCGCTTCATTAATTACACTTGCCATGCCAATTGCCATACTGATATCGTCCATAATGACATTTGGAAACTTAGGGGAGAGTTTTGAATTGGTTGCCATAAAATCATCAGGCATATCCTTATTGCGATTTATGCGGCCACTAATGTATGTCTCTGTTTTATTATGTGGCATTACTTTTTTATTTGGCAATTATGTAATACCCTATGCCAATTTAAAATTTGTAGCGCTTTATTATGATATCAATTATAAAAAACCTGCCTTTGATTTAAAAGAAGGAATTTTTTATACCGGCATACCCGGCTATGCTATTAAAGCCGGTAAAAAAGATCCTGACGGAAAAACGATTCATGATGTAATCATTTACGACCAAAGCAATTACCTACAGGATAATAGCATTGTAGCTGAAAGCGGGGTGATGAATATTTCTAAGGACAAAAATTTTCTTGAATTTAATTTAAAAAACGGATACCGCTACCAGGAAACCGGAAATGGAAATGATACTGCAACAGAATATACCAGGTTGGGTTTTAAAGATTTTAAAAAGTTATTTGACATGAGCACTTTGCAAAAACAAAATACTCCTGACAGCCTTTTTAAAAACAATAATAAAATGCTTAGTGCAAAACAACTCAATAAAAATATAGACTCCTTAACCAAAACCTGCGATACCCTAAAGAATAATCAATACAAACTTGTATCAACCTATCTGCATTATTTAAATATAAAAGACAGCATTTGGAAGATAGCAAAACCTGCACCTTTACAAAATATTATTGCAGACTCTGCAAAACCATTTGTATATGACAAAGCCATTTCCACTCTTTCAAATATCAAAAATTCTATTAGCTTCAGCAATGCTGAAATTACCAGCAGGGCTACAGATATTCGTTTCAGCAAAATAGAATGGCACCGCAAGTTTGCTTTTTCAATGGCTTGCTTAGTATTATTTTTTATTGGCGCTCCATTAGGATCTATTATTAGAAAAGGTGGCCTGGGAATGCCATTGGTTGTGGCAATAATTTTCTTCTTAATATTTCATTTGCTCAATATGTTTGGCGAAAAATTTGTAAAAGAAGGTATCATGTCACCTGCATTTGGTATGTGGCTTGCTATAATTGTGTTAATACCGGTAGGCGTTTTTTTAACATACAAAGCCATGCATGACTCACAATTATTTAATAAAGAATTTTACAATCGCTTATTTAAAAAAATAAGAGTAATCATTTATAAAAAATAACAACATCCGGTCATTCTTAAAAATATAAATCATGAAAAAGAAATCAGGCATCAACAGGAGGGACTTTATTTTTAATACTGCCAAAACCTCTATTGGCTTAACGCTGGGGCTTAGTGCATTATCAAATTATGCAATGGCAAATGATAACCAAAAAATATTAACTACAAAATTTGATACCGGCTTTGACCAAAAGCCACTTCCATACGCTTATGATGCCCTCGAAAATGTAATTGATGCCCTCACAATGGAGATACATTATACAAAACATGCGGCAGGTTATAGTAAAAATTTAAAGGAAGCTGTAACTACCGAAAATGTTCCTTTGGGTACTTCCGTTGAAAAAATATTATCCAATATATCATCTTACAGTACTAAAATGCGAAACAATGCAGGCGGCCACTATAACCACGAAATGTTTTGGCAATGTATGCAACCCAAAAGCTTGGATAATAAACCAAAAGGCAAATTAATGGAGGCTATTGAAAAGCATTTTACTTCATTTGAAAATTTTAAAATAAAATTTGATGATGCAGCCAAAACAAGGTTTGGAAGCGGCTGGGCATGGCTTTATGCTGATAACAACCACAACTTACATATTGGCAGTACTCCCAACCAGGACAACCCTTTGATGAACATAAGTGAAATAAAAGGGTTTCCATTGCTTGGCTTAGATGTGTGGGAACATGCATATTATTTAATGTATCAAAATAAAAGAGCAGAGTATGTAGAAAACTGGTGGAAGCTTGTAAACTGGGATTATGTTTCCAATAGATATGCTTCAATATGACTTCAAAAACAAGGCTTATTTTTTTAACTGCCGGTACTGTTATTATGATGATAGTAATGACGGTAACAGGCAGGCCCATGAAGCACCCGGCTACTCCCATGGGCATTGTAAACCTGGAGCTGGCAAGCAATGCCGATGATGTTCAAAACATTTTAAATGCCTGGGATAATGATATTAGTCAGCATAGAGATGTATTAGCAGATGCAATAACAAATACCTGGCTCGATTTTATTTTAATTATTTTTTACAGTTTTCTTTTTTATTTTTTATGCAGAATTTCCATCTGCGTTTACATAGCTAATCCGGCTTTACAAAAAGCAGGTAAAATACTTTCTTATGCAGCACTTATAGCCGGCACACTCGACTATGGTGAAAATATCGGGATGCTTACAAGCCTTAATGGGCATGTTTCTAATGCTGTAGCTATCTTTACGGCTACCTGTTCTACCTGTAAATGGATACTTGTGTTTGCTGTGATACTGTATTTAATTTTTACTGTAGCTTACAAGTATTTATTTAAATCAGATTTTAAAAAGAGTAATGTACAAAATTGACTCAGCCTTTGCATAGTAACATTTCGAAAAAAAATGAATGAAACCATACAAAGGCTGATAAATTGACAAGCAATCGTGCTACAAATTTAAAGGGATATAAAATGATTTTCCAAAATACAATTGTCAAAAATTTGACAAAAAAAATCAGGAAAAAAAAGTACAGTTTGCAATTACAAAAAACCGGTATATTCGCTATCACTCTTTGAATATGTATTACATCTTTTTTTAAATACCAATAGGAAAGTAAAATTTTTATTATAAATCAATAAAACAGGTTTTATGCAACAAATATGGAAGGAGTACCAGGAAAAAAATAAAAATAAGTTTTTAAATGAATTGCTTGATTTACTTCGCATACCCAGCGTAAGTGCAAAAAGCGAGCATAAAGCAGATATGCTTACATGTGCAGAAGCAATAAAACAGCGCCTATTAGAAGCAGGTGCTGATACAGTAGAAATATACCCAACTGATGGCCACCCGATTGTATATGGTGAAAAAATAACAGATGCCACTAAGCCAACAGTGCTTGTGTATGGCCATTATGATGTACAACCTGCCGAGCCATTAGATTTGTGGAATAGCGGCCCTTTTGATCCAACCATTATTGATGGAAAAATATTTGCTCGTGGAAGTTGCGATGATAAAGGCCAAATGTATATGCACATAAAAGCGCTGGAAACATTAGTGCAAACCAATACACTTACCAATAATATTAAATTTTGTATTGAAGGCGAAGAAGAAGTAGGCTCTCCCAATCTTGGAAAATTTGTAACATCACACAAAGAGCTGTTGAAAGCAGATTGTGTATTAATAAGTGATAGTGCAATGATAAGCTTAGATACACCAAGCCTTGATATTGGATTGCGTGGGTTAAGTTATATAGAAGTAGAAGTAACGGGGCCCAACCGTGATTTACACAGTGGGGTATATGGCGGAGCAGTAGCTAACCCTATTACCATTTTAGCAAAAATGATAGCCTCGTTACACGATGAGAACAATCATATCAATATACCGGGTTTTTATGATGATGTAATCAATGCAACTACAGAAGAAAGAGCCTTAATGGCTAAAGCTCCTTTTAATGAAGAGGAATATAAAACTGATCTTGCTGTAAAAGAATTATGGGGCGAAAAAGGATTTTCTACTATTGAAAGAACCGGGATAAGGCCAACCTTAGAACTAAACGGCATTTGGGGAGGATATACCGGCGAAGGCGCCAAAACGGTGTTGCCATCAAAAGCTTATGCAAAAATTTCAGCCAGGTTGGTACCTAACCAAAACTCTGATAAAATTGCAGACTTACTGATCAATCATTTAAAAAAAATTGCACCGGCTTGCGTAACAGTAAAAGCTACTTTACACCATGGTGGTGAGCCCTACATTACACCTATTGAAAGTAATGCTTATAAAGCAGCCGCAAAAGCTATTGAAGCCACTTTTAACAAACAACCAATACCGGTAAGAGGTGGTGGTAGTATTCCTATTTGTTCATTATTTGAAAAAGAGCTTGGTACAAAAGTAGTGCTAATGGGTTTTGGCCTCGATAGCGACAACCTGCATAGCCCAAATGAAAAATTTGATTTGGCTAATTTTTATAAAGGCATTGAAACAATTCCATACTTTCATCAATTTTTTGCAGAAATGTAGGTAGTAATAAAATTAGATAGATATTGTAGCCATTCTTAATGGCTAATAAATGCTATAAATGGTAATAAATTTTGCAAAAGCCCTTTTGGTATAATTATGCAATCAGCAGGTAAATCAAAATAGAATATTACATAGATTTTCAATTATTACTTGTTTTACTTGCCAAAAAAACAGATGTACCATTTGGATAATTCTTTAAAAAAGGTAGGATTAGGTATTTTAATAACAAACCATTTTTACTTTAGGTTTTTCTTTATTTACTTTTTGTCTTGATACAAAAAGTAACAAAAAAATCAAGGCTGCATAAAAAAAGCTAAAAATTTGCATGCCCGCCTAAAATAAAATTAGTCCGAACCATAGATTATTTCCCAGCTACGGTGCGACTTACCAACTAGTTGCAACATTCAACTTTTTCAGCATTAATTTTATTTCTTAACGGCTGTCATTCAAATTTTCTTAACGCTTTTTTTATGAGGCCCAAGCCTTGCAAATTTGTTATGTACTCATTCTACCAAATTCTAAAAAAGATGTAGAATCAATTTTCCATAAGGAATTCAGCTGCATTTTCGAAACACAAATCAATAATTTTAATTGTTTCATTACTAAATTATCAAATGAAGTAAGCCGGACAGAGTAAATATTTGTCTGATGAATAAGCTGCCTGTATATTAATTAGCCAGGTTATTTTCAATATTTATATTAAAATCATTTTATGTTGTAGGTAAATATCTTTATTTTTGCCGCCCATTTAATGGATGTCGGGGTAGCTCAGCTGGTTAGAGCATCGGATTCATAACCCGAAGGTCGGCGGTTCAAGTCCGCTCCCCGATACTAAGCAAGCTTTATTTAGAAGCTTATTTTAAAAATATTTGAGGCTATTTTATTGTACCCTTGGTTTCCACTGCACTTCATTTACCTGGAGTAAATGGCCTATATATCTTGATAATACAAACAAATAATCGCTAAGCCTGTTGAGGTATTTTATTACCAATGGCTCTACAAAAATGTCCTGCTGTTGCAATGCTACGCATAACCGCTCTGCACGCCTGCAAATACATCTTGTAACATGAAGTGTAGATATTGCTACATGCCCCCCCGGCAATATAAAAGATTTCATTACCGGCAATATTTCATTCATCCTGTCTATTTCTTTTTCTAAAAAAACTACATCCTGCTCTTTTAGGTCCGGAATTTTCATCAAAGGCTCTTTCTCGGGGTCGCAGGCTAGTGAAGAACCAATGGTAAATAACCTGTCCTGAATTTCTTTTAAGGAAATATTACTTTGATTATCTGTTATCAAATCATTTGAAAGGCCAATATAAGAGTTGAGCTCATCTACCGTGCCATAGCTCTCAATACGCAGGTGGCTCTTGGGTACTTTTGTACCGCCTATCAGGCTGGTTTTGCCCTGGTCGCCGGTTTTTGTATAAATTTTTGAGGCCATAACTATTATGAGAAATTACACTGTTTGTGCTGCTAAAATGGGGTGTTCATTTTTACGGTCTGTTTCTATAAGTCCATCTTTAAGCCTGATAACCCTATGAGCGTAATTAGAAATATCTTCTTCATGTGTTACCAAAATAACGGTATTCCCATCAGTATGAATTTTACTTAAAATATCCATTATTTCGTAAGATGTTTTAGAATCTAGGTTTCCCGTAGGCTCATCAGCCAAAATGATTGCCGGGTTATTGACGAGCGCCCTTGCTATAGCAACACGCTGGCATTGGCCACCACTCAGTTCATTGGGTTTATGGTGCATCCTGTCTGTAAGCTTTACTTTGGTTAGTACAGCTTCTGCCCTTTCCATTCTTTGTTTTTTGGGAATACCACTGTAAATAAGAGGTAGGGCTACATTTTCTTCGGCAGTAAGGCGGGGCAGCAAATTAAATTGCTGAAATACAAATCCTATTTCTTTATTTCTTACTTCGGCAAGGTCATCATCGGCCATACGACTTACATCCTGCCCATTTAAAATATATTTTCCATTTGTAGGCGAATCGAGGCATCCTAAAATATTCATTAAAGTAGATTTGCCACTACCACTAGGGCCCATCAATGCTACATACTCATTTTTAAAAATATCAAGAGAAATACCCTTTAATACCGGCAAAGCCTGTTTACCCAAAAAATAGCTTTTATGTATATTTTCTAACTGAAGTATTGGCGAAGCCATATTAAAAATTTAATGCGTACTTAAATTTATTTTTTAATCACTTTGGGTACTTTAAAAAATTCTCCATCAGTAACCGGGGCATTTTTTAAAGCATCCTGGTGGCTAATTACCTGCTCTACCTTATCTGCTCTCATAATATTTACATTTGTTGTAACGTGCAGCAGGGGTTTCACATTTTCAGTGTTTACCTCTTTAAGTTTATTGATAAAGCCAATCATCTTTTGCAGGTCGGTTTTGATGGCCTGTTGTTCATTTTCATTAAAATGCAGCCTTGCCAAATTGGCTAATTTATCTATCAAAGTATCATTCACTTGCATCAAACAAAAATAACGGTTTAGTAGCATAGGGATTTAATTTTTTTATAAACGGAAGTACAAAAAATGCTAACCTTTACAGATATAGCAAGCCAGTTTTATTATCTTCGCCGCTGTTAAAATACTACAATACAATGAGTGAAAAGAAGAAAGAAGTTGTTATGAGCGGCATTAGGCCTACAGGATATTTACATTTGGGAAATTATTTTGGTGCTATACGCAATTATATCAAAATGCAGGATGAATTTGAATGCTTTTTTATGGTTGCCGACCTTCACTCCCTTACTACACACCCCGATACCAAAGAATTAAAGCAAAATGTACACCGTGTACTTGCAGAAAATATAGCTTGTGGGCTTAACCCAAATAAAGCCGCCTTATATTGCCAAAGCCATGTACACGAAACGGCAGAATTATACCTTTACCTAAACATGCTTGCTTATAAAGGTGAATTAGAAAAAACGGCTACCTTTAAAGATAAAGTAAGGCAACACCCCGAAAATGTAAATGCAGGCCTGCTAACCTACCCCGTTTTGATGGCCACCGATATATTATTGCATCGGGCCAAATATGTACCCGTAGGTAAAGATCAGGAGCAACACCTTGAAATGACACGCAATTTTGCCCAAAGATTTAACCATCGGTACGGAGAGGTATTTCCGGAGCCAATAGCTTTTAACTTTGGCGACAACTTGCTTAAAGTACCTTCACTGGATGGTGGTGGAAAAATGAGCAAAAGCGAAAATCAAATGGCTACACTGTATCTGGCTGATGAGGACGATACGATTAGAAAAAAAATAATGAAAGCAAAAACAGATAGTGGCCCTACAGAAAACAATGCTGCTAAGCCTGATTATATTGAAAATATTTTTTTGTTGATGAAGCTTGTATCGGCAGAAGATGTAATTAAAAAATATGAAGATGATTTTAATAATTGCCTTATCCGCTATGGAGATATGAAAAAACAATTAGCAGAAGATATGGTGCAGTTTATTGCCCCCATCAGGCAAAAAGCTTTAGACATTATGGCCAATGAAAATTATTTAAAAGAAGTAATGGAAACTGGAGCGGCAAAAGCTAAAGAAAGTGCAGCAGGTACTATTGAAATTGTTCGCCAGGCAATGGGACTTAAATATTATTAAATTTATTGTAAGGAGACAGTAGTTTTTCTTTATTTTACAGCTCCTGTAGTTACAAATTAGTACAGTATAAGAAAATATAAATCGAGACATGGCCAAACAAAAAAAACCAAAGCATATTGCAATTGCCGGAAACATAGGTGCCGGCAAAACCACACTAACAGAAATGCTGAGTAAACATTACAAATGGATACCTCAGTTTGAAGATGTAGACCATAACCCATACCTCAATGATTTTTATGAAGACATGCCTCGTTGGAGTTTTAACCTGCAAATATTTTTTTTAAACAGCAGGCTTAATCAGCTTCTCGAAATTCACCGGGGTACTGAAACGGTAATTCAAGACAGAACTATTTACGAAGATGCCAATATATTTGCCCCCAACCTGCACGACATGGGGCTAATGGGCAAGCGTGACTTTAATAATTATTATACTTTTTTTGAAACGCTAAAAACCATGGTGCAACCTCCCGATCTTTTAATTTATTTAAAAGCATCAGTACCTACTTTAGTAGCTCAAATACAAAAACGTGGCCGGGAGTACGAAGAAAATATCAGGCTGGATTATCTAAAAAAATTAAACGATTTTTATAATAACTGGATAGATAGTTATAAAGAAGGCCCATTGCTGATAATTGATGCCGATAAAAATAAATTTGCAGAAAATGATGAGCACCTTGGCCAAATTATCAGCCAGATAGACTCACAGTTGTTTGGGTTGTTTTAGTGGAAAGCAAAATATTGATAGAAAAAAAGAATAGAAGATTCTAATAAAAATATAGGATTAAGTATTTTGATGACAAACCTTTATCCCCCGTATGTTTTTCTTTATTTACTTTTTGTATTGATAAAAAAAAGTAACAAAAAAATCAAGGCTGCCTAATCCTATAAAATAATAATGAATTAGTTTTTAATTTTCATTATCCCTTCATTATAATCCTGATTAAATTATTTTGTACAAATATTTCAGATGTTTTTGGGAAAAGGTTAATCAATCAGCTGGTTCTTCATAGCATAAAATACCAGGCCTACTGAGTTTTTTACACCAAACCTTTCCATCAGCCTGTCTTTAATGGCTTCAACAGTACGGGTACTGATGCTCATTTTTTGCGCTATTTCTGCTGCGGTAAATTCCATACATACCAATGTAAGCGCTTCTTTTTCTCTTTCGCTAAGCACAATTTCGGAGGTAAGGGATGGATTAAATTTTTGCTTACTGTAATTTTTCTTTATTAAAACCTTGTTTACAAATGGATTTAGATAAAAGCCTGTACGCATTACATCCATGATGGCTCTTTTTATTTCGGTGGGGTCAGTATTTTTTAAAAGATACCCGGCAGCGCCACAATCCATCAAATGGCCTACAAAGCGCTCATCTTCGTACATGGTTAAAATAATGACTCTTATATTCGGGAAATTTTTTGTAATGTACTTGGTTGCATCTATCCCATCTTTTTTAGGCATCTTTAAATCGCAGAGGATTACATCCGGCTCCGACTCCGGTATTTTTTCTATTAGCTCTTCGCCATTATCAGCTTCCATCACAAATTTGAGATTCAAAAATCCCCTCAAAGAAAGGATAACACCCTTTCTAAATATCTTGTGGTCGTCAGCAATGGCTACTTTTATCTGGTCTGGAAACATAATGCAAGTGTAAAATTAAGAACTACTTTACAGGAAAAGAACAATTTTAAAAAAATCGAAAATATCTTACAAACTATCGGGCTATGCCATCTCTAGGAACCTCAATGGTTACTTTGTAATACGTGCGGCTCTGGTCCTGCTCAAAAAATATTTTTGAATGCAGTAATTTAATGCGGCTTGCAATATTTTTAAGCCCCAACCCATGGCCCTCAAAGTTTAGTCTTTCATACTCTGCCTGTACCAGCCCTTTGCCATCATGATGAATGCGAATGAATAAATTATTATTATTACCATTACTTTGTGTAAGGTGTAAAAAAGCAGCATTACTGTGTTTTAAAATATTATTTACCAGCTCTTGTATTACTCTAAATAGTAACAATTCCTGCTCTTCCTTTAATCTTTCTTTATAATCATGAAAACGGACGCTGGCATTAAGGCTTCCGCTGGCATTTATTTTTTGAAAGATATCAGCCGTAGCACTTTCCAGGCCGAAGTTTCGGAGGGTAGGAGGCATTAGGTTGTGGCTAATATTTCGAATCAGTAATATGGCATCGTCTATTATCTGCCTGGCATTATAAATTCCCTGCAGTTGCTGTGCTTTCTCCCGATTTACCAGGTTTTCATTGAGGTAAAGCCTGGCTGTTGCAAGCAATGGGCCGGCATCATCATGCAAATCTGCGGCTATGCGTTGCCGTTCTTCTTCCTGAAAACGGATACTTGCATTCAGATAAATTTGTTGCTTCTCTGCCTCCAGCCTCTTCATTTCTACATGGTACCTGATTACTTTGCGCTGGTGCATTATCACAAACGTGATAATACCAAGGGCAAGCAATATCATGCCAATAGAACCTATTAGCAACATATTTGACATCTGCGGCTTGTTTGATATCTGTAAGAAAAACATCAAGTGCTACTCATTTTTAGGGTTTGTAGGGGCAAAATCCTCAT
>JAFDXD010000008.1 GCA_018268135.1 Bacteroidota bacterium | reverse complement strand
ATAAATATTAAAAATTTTGCCCACAGGGGCATGGCCGAATTTTGAGCAATGTTTTCAAATTCTTTTTTGGCAAAGCCACCTACTAGTTTTGCCTGTATTAAAATGGTAAACCCAATAAAAATTAAGTAGCAGATAAAATCAAAAGCCCTCTCTACCAAAATTGTACCCACCAGTTTATCGGTTTTTACGTCTTCGTATTTTGTAAGCATGGTGCATTTCAAAATTTCGCCGAGCCTGGGTACTGCAATATTGGCAAGGTATCCAACCATGGTAACCGCAAATACATTTTTTAATGCAGGCTTGTAACCAAGCGGCTCCATTAAAATTTTCCATCGCATAGCCCTGCTTAAATGGCTAAGCAGGCACATTAATATTACAGGTATTATTAACCAGTAATTGGCGTACCTGAATGCATTTGAAAATTCGATGCGTTCTTCATCTGTCATTCCCTGTAGTTGCCACCATACAAGAAACAGCCCACCACCTAAAAAAATTATGTATTGTAAAATGGAGAATATTTTTTTTTGCATATCAATTACAAGTTACTAATCATTTTACTTACAATGAGTAGCAACACATTTATAAATTTATTAAAATATGCTGTTATGCCCCGGGTGTTAAAAGCATATTGTCAATCAGCCTTACTTCGTGGAGATATGCTGCAATTAATGCTACTAAAGGTTTTTTCCCGTCCCACTTATTAATGGGTTTGAGGGTAGCGGCGTCAGCAATTTCTACATAATCTGTTTTAAATCCTTTAGTATTAAGCAGCAGGGTAGCAGATTTTTTTAGTTCTTTAATATTGCCAGGCTTTAAATGTTGCTTTACATACAATAAAGTTTTATGAATATTTGTGGCATTCTTTTTTTCGGCAAGAGTTAAGCGCATGTTTCTGCTGCTAAGAGCAAGTCCGTTTTTTTGCCGAATGGTAGGTACAATTTCTATGTGTACATCATATTGTTTGATCTGTACCAGTTTTTTAATCACCATACACTGCTGGTAATCTTTTTGGCCTATAAATAAAATGTGTGGCATTACAATGCTAAGTAATTTATCTACTATCTGGCATACACCCTGAAAATGCCCGGGGCGGTATTTGCCTTCTAAAATTTTTTCTACATATCCTAATTGATAATGCCATTTTGGCGAGTTAGCAGGATACATTTCTTTTACTGTGGGCAAAAACAATATGTCGCATCCTGCTGCTTCGAGCAGGTCAATATCCTGCTCAATGGTTACGGGGTATTTTTCAAAATCTGTTTTATTATTGAACTGGGTAGGGTTAATAAAAATACTGCAAATGCATATATCTGTAGTTTTTTTACAGGTTTTAATGAGGGCAATATGCCCCTGGTGCAAGGCGCCCATGGTTGGTACAAAGCCAATAGTTTTATTATTAATTCTAAAACTATCCAATACTTTTTTGGCCTGTTTTATTGTATTTATAAGTATCATAATGATAGATATTTGGCTTCAAATGCTGATGGATGCCCTATTTACATAAAAAATCAGTACTTTTGCACACCGTTTCAAAAAAATACCGGTTTTAGCATCTAACATAGCAAATATGTCAACAAAGAAAAGAATTTTATTTATAGCCAATGAAATGTCTCCCTATTTAGAACTTACAGAGTTTGCTGAAATAGTAAACAAGCTTGCTGTAATGTCGAATGATAATAATATGGAGGTTAGGTGCATCATGCCAAAATTTGGGGTAATAAATGAAAGAAGGCATCGGTTGCATGAAGTAGTGAGGCTTTCGGGTATAAATGTTTCGATAGATGATGATGATTATCCCCTGGTAATAAAAGTAGCTTCGCTTCCTAATGCAAGGCTTCAGGTTTACTTTTTAGATAATGAAGATTTGTTTAAACGTAAAACAATATTTACCGATGAAAAAGATAAATGGTATGATGATAACGGGTTAAGAACAGTATTGTTTTGCAAAGGCGCTTTAGAAACGGTGAAAAAATTTGGCTGGCCTCCTGATATTATTCATTGCAGTGGCTGGATGACGGGACTTATTCCACTGTTTATAAAAACTGCCTATAAAAAAGAGCCGGTATTTAACCATAGTAAAGTGGTATTTACCATTGGCCTTAATTCATTTAAAGAAAAACTTGGTAGCGATTTTTCGCAGCTTGCTTCTATCAATGATTTTGTTACTAAAAAAGAATTGGAAGTATTAAAAGACAATAACAATTTGGCCATGTACAGGGCTGGCGCTACTTATGCAGACGCTATTTCTTTTGGCGCCGAAAAAATAGATAAAGCACTTTTGGATGAGTTTTCAAAAGTGAAAGGAAAGAAGGTTTTAAAATATAATGATGAAGGCGATTTAACAGACTATTTACAATTATATACCGACCTTGCTAAATAGAAAATTTCAATACATTTCAAAAAAATTTTTACTCCTGTGCATAAAAGATTTTTGCCGACTGCTCTTATAGGAACCTGCTTACTTTTTATCATTAACTGGAGCTGTACCAAAATAGATACAACCAACCTTGGTAGCGACCTTATACCGGCTGTAGATAATATTCATACTTTTGATACCACACTCGATATTATATCTACCCAGGGTTATTTTACAGATACTACCCAGGTATTGCCTACAGAAAATTATGCATTGGGAAGAATAAATGCTGATCCATTATTTGGTACTACCCAGGCAAATATTTACCTGCAGGTAAAGCCTAATGTCTATCCATTTATTTGGGGCAATGCAGGCGATACGCTTATAGCGGCAGATTCGGTAGTGCTATGCCTTAGTTTTAAAGGCTCGTGGGGAGATAGTGTATTGCCACAACAACTGGAAGTGTACAAAATTGACGATGCAAACTTTCGTGATTCGGTAAATGCCAGCAGAGATGTAAATTATCAGCCCAACACTACTGACTTTTTGGGGAGTGCCACTATTAATCCCCTCACATTAAAAGACACTATTTTTATTGCCCATCATAAAGACTCTGTAGCTAACCAGATAAGGATACGCTTATCTGATGCATTCAGAGATTATTTATTTAGCCGGGATACATCACTCTTAAGCCCCAACAATCAGTTTAATAATGATTCTCTCTACCGCCTGGCATTTAATGGCCTTGCAGTTAAAGCAGTAGGAGCATCCAGCCAGTCACTTTTATATATTGCTCTGGCCGATGCAAATACCAGGTTAGAAATGCATTTTCGCAAAAAAAATGCAGGAACCGGCTATGTAGATACAGTATATAATTCTTTAAGAGTTACTCCGGGCAATAGCCTCAATATTGCCCCATCGGGTACGGCAAATTATATTGCCAGAGACAGAACCGGTACTCCTTCTGCCACAGCATCTTTAACGGAGCATTACCTGCAAACATCGCCGGGTACTTATATCAACCTAAATATCCCGGGGCTTACCAATTTATCTAACCGTATTGTACACAGAGCCTATATTACCATACAGCAAATACCTACAGACCCTGCATCAGATAATATTTTCACCCAGCCACCTTATTTATATCTCGATTTAAAAGATACCAATACAGTTACCCCTATCTGGAAACCTATTTATCATGATCTTAATCCCAATGTAGCTTACGACCCTGATAATAAAACCGGTTTACCGTTCTTTCCGGTATCGGTAACTAATAATTCTTTTGGCGGTGTGGCAAAAACACAATTTGGGGTTGCCGGAAAGCAGGTGTACTACCAGTTTAACATTACAAGATATATTCAAAGACTGGTAACACAGCATGCTACCAATTATCAAATGAGGGTATGGCCGGCTTATAATATTTCTTATCCGCAGTATGCCGCTACAGAGTACCCTTATAGTAACCCAATAGCTTATGGCAGAATAAAAGTAGGAAGTGGCTCAAACCCCAATCCGGCTTATAAAATGACATTACATATTATTTATTCCAAAATTCAATAAAATAAAAAAATATTACCAACAAAGCCCTTTATCAACATAGAGGGCTTTGTTGATTAAAAAATACAGCCGTATATTTGCACACTTAAAAAAAATTATATGCCTTATTTATTTACTTCAGAATCTGTTAGTGAAGGACACCCTGATAAAGTAGCTGATCAAATCAGCGATGCACTTATTGATAATTTTTTAGCATTTGATGCCAATAGTAAAGTAGCATGCGAAACCCTTGTAACTACCGGCCAGGTAGTATTAGCAGGCGAAGTTAAAAGTAAGGCATACCTCGATGTGCAGGAAATTGCAAGAGGCGTAATCCGTAAAATTGGATATACAAAAAGCGAGTATATGTTTGAAGCTAATAGCTGCGGTATTTTATCGGCTATACACGAGCAATCAGGCGATATTAACCAGGGGGTAGATAGAAAAAAGAAAGAAGAGCAGGGAGCAGGCGACCAGGGTATGATGTTTGGCTATGCTACCAACGAAACAGAAAATTATATGCCACTGGCTTTAGACCTGGCACATTATATTCTAATTGAAATGGCGGCCATTCGCAGAGAAAATAAGCAAATAAAATACTTGCGCCCCGATGCAAAAAGCCAGGTAACATTAGAGTACGATGATAACAACAAACCTGTTCGCATAGAAGCAATAGTGGTATCTACCCAACACGATGATTTTGGAAAAGATGAAGCCATGCTTGCTAAAATTAAAAAAGACATCATCAATATTGTAATTCCAAGAGTAAAGGCAAAATATCCAAAATACAATCACCTGTTCAATAATAAAATAAAATATCATATTAACCCTACAGGTAAGTTTGTAATTGGCGGTCCACATGGTGATACAGGCTTAACAGGCCGTAAAATTATTGTAGATACTTATGGCGGTAAAGGCGCACATGGTGGTGGTGCATTTAGCGGAAAAGATCCTAGTAAAGTAGATAGGAGCGCAGCTTATGCTACCCGTCATATAGCAAAAAACCTGGTAGCAGCAGGCCTTTGCGATGAAGTGTTGGTACAGGTGAGTTATGCCATTGGTGTGGCACAGCCTACCAGTATTAATGTAGTAACTTACGGCACTGCTAAAGTAAACCTTACAGATGGCGAAATAGCAGAGAAAATAATGAAAATGCCATGCTTTGATATGCGCCCTTACTTTATTGAACAGCGCCTCAAACTTCGCAACCCAATGTATAGCGAAACTGCGGCATACGGGCACATGGGCCGTAAAAATGAAGTAGTAGAAAAAACATTTAACTCTCCCGACGGAAAATCTATTAAGAAAAAAGTAGAACTTTTTACCTGGGAAAAATTAGATGCAGTAAAAGAAGTAAAAAAAGTATTTGGATTAAAATAGATTTTAATTAAAAATAAAATCATAACAAATGGGCTATCATCAAGATAGCCTTTTTTTATGCAACTGATTAACCGCTGATTTGCATGAACGGATACAAATTTTTATTTTATTTGTAATTCTAAAATATTGATGTAAAATGTTGGGATTTATAAATAGTAAATGGGTAGTAATCTGGAGCATCCCTCTTACATTTTTACTCATTGTGGCAGAATTGTATATTGGCTGGCGCCAGCAAATAAAATATTATAACAGCATTGATACCCGAGATAATATTTTGCTTGGAATATTATTTGCAGGCGTAGAAGCTTTATTTGGAGGGGTTTGTTTATTAATGCTATTTGTTTTTTATCATCACGGGTTTCAGCTTGCTCCTCATAATATTCTCGTGTATTGGTTGCTGCTTTATCTTACTGAAGATTTATTGTATTATTGGATGCACTACCTCGACCATCATATAAGAGTATTGTGGGCAGGGCATATTACTCATCACTCTTCAGGAGAATTTAATTTTTCGGTAGGGGTGAGGGCAGCTTTATTTGAGCCTGTTGAAAAATTTATTTTCTTTATCCCGTTAGCTGTTATTGGGTTTAAGCCTGTTGATATTTTACTGATATACATTCTTTCGCAAACTTATGGCACTCTTGCGCATACCCGCCTCATTAAAAACCTGGGGGTGTTAGAATATTTTTTTGTAACCCCATCTCATCACCGGGTGCATCATGCAAAAAATGTAAAATACCTCGATAGAAACTTTGGAATGACCATCATTATTTGGGATAAAATTTTCGGCACTTTTCAAAAAGAAGAAGCTGCAGAACCCATACAATTTGGTATCAGAAAAGAAACCCCCTACAAAAGTTTTATGGATGTAGTAACCAATGAAATACATCAAATAATAAAAGATGTACGTCAACCCATCCCTTTTAAGGAGAAGATGAAATATATTTTTGGCTCACCGGGCTATAGCCACGATGGCAGCAGGCAAACTACAAAGCAATTGCAAAAATCACAGCCTAAACTTTGATGGTTATAATGCGCTGCACAATTTTTTTAAACTTAAATTTGCCTGATGAAACATTTCAGGCACCAGCACCACAGGCCCAAAAAAAATACACTTATAATTGGGCGGGAACCAATCATAAAAGCATTTAACGAAGGCAAAGCCTTAGACAGGATATACATGCAGGCTACCGTACATGGAGAAGTGATAGATAAAATAAAAAAATTAGCGGCTGACAATAATGTGCCCATCAATAAAGTACCGGTAGAAAAGTTAGATCATTTTAATGTAAGCAATCATGAAGGCTGTATAGCTCAAATATCAAAAGTGCAATATCAGGATTTGCAGGCCGTAATATCCTTTGTGGTAGATAAGGGCGAAGTGCCATTGTTTCTTATTTTAGATGGCATTACAGATATTAGGAACATTGGTGCAATTGCCCGAAGCGCCTATGCATTGGGAGTACATGCAATCATTATACCCGATAAAGGGGTTGGAGCTTTAAATGAAGATGCAATACTCACATCTGCCGGCGCATTAGAGCTATTAGCAGTATGCAGGGTAAATAGTTTAATGAAAGCAGTAGATGATTTGCATTTGAATGGCATAAAAGTTTTTGCAAGTGAAATGACGGCAACAGCAAACATATTTGATTGCAATTTTAAAGAGCCTTGTGCCATTATTATGGGCGCTGAAGAAAAAGGAATTTACCCTGCATTGATGAAAGTAAGCGATGAACAGTTTAAAATACCTATGCCAGGTGAGTTTGAATCTTTGAATGTATCTGTAGCTGCGGGTGTGATATTGTATGAAGCGATGAAGCAAAGGCAGTAATAATTTATTTACCAAATGGTATTCTTAAACAAACTGCTGTAATGCTCCTGCTATTATTTTGGTTTAAATAATTATAAACCTGCTGATTTTTAATGGAAAGGCTTGCGACTTTTTTGTTGTGAGCCGAAGCAACAAATAAAGGAATACTTCCTATTGCACCAAGAATACCTACAATTGCAATTACACCTCCACTAGCCGCTTCGCCAAAGCTAGATTTTTTTCTATCTCCCACTGCTAATCCAATAAGAATTAAACCTGTACCACCACCCAATAGAACGAAAGCAGCTTTTTTTTGATTCTTACTTTTCTGGAGATAATATTTATAATCATTCACAGGAACGGAATCTGTTTTATTCACCAATTCATTAAAAGATCTTTGTTGGGGGGCAACAATTTTTTGGAATAAAGAAGCCGCATAGCAATTCATACTTAATAAAGCGATTGCAATAAATAAGGTGATATTTTTTTTCATAATCAATTTTTTGATTTATAATTTATCTAAAACTAAATTTGCCTGATACCTTATCCTAATTGAAAAATACTACGATATTTCCAAGTGTTGCAACCATCAATTTTATGTGTATTGAGGTAACCTTCTATTGCTTTTATTGCAAAAACTGCAAAATTAAAATGGGCAATAAGTAATAAATGAGATAAAATAACTAGGATACTAATTAAATTTTACTAAATATTTGTCTCATGGAAGCAAATAATACCCAGGTTCTTTTTTTTCAGCATATCAAATCAATTTTACCTGCGCATATTTCTTTTGTAGATGAAATCGCAGATTTGCTGGAGATCAGTAATGATAGTGCCTACCGGCTCATCCGAGGAGAAAAGCCTATAAGCCTTGACGAGATGCAGAAGCTTTCTAATCATTTTAAACTTTCTATTGATCAATTTCTGCATATAAAATCAGATTCTTTTATTTTCTCCGGAGGGTTGGCAAATGCCGGAGAAACCATATTTGAAAATTGGCTGCAGAGTGTTTTAAAGCAGGTAACGCAAATCAATAGCTTTAATCATAAGCACATGTATTACCTTGCCAAAGATGTTCCGATAATGGAGCAGTTTATGATACCCGATCTGCTTGCTTTTAAATCATTTTTATGGCGGCGTTCCATCCTTCATTATGAGAGTATGAAGGGCTTAAAATTTTCGCTAAAAGATGCGGTGCCTGAGCATTTAACTTTAGGAAAAAAAATAGATGAAGTTTACAGTCAGATACCCACAACAGAAATATGGAACCTGGAAAGTATTAACAGCACCATCAGGCAAATAGAATTCTACCGGGAAGCAAATATGTTTGAATCAGAAGAAGATGTAAAAAAAATTTACGAAGCGGTTTTAAAATTGATAAATCATTTGGAACAGCAGGCTGAGACTGGTTTAAAATTCAGGATCGGTGAAAAACCAAATACAGCATCTCCGCCATATAATTTATTCTGGAATGACCTTGTGTTAGGCGATAATACGGTGCTTGCAGAAATGGATGCACGAAAAGTTACTATATTAAATCACAGTGTGATAAATTTTATTGCCACTACCGACGATCGTTTTAATAGTTACATGTTTGATACAATGCAGAATCTTATAAAGCGTTCTACACAACTAAGCAAAGTTGGTGAAAAAGAACGGTATCGTTTTTTTAACCGCATCCGTGATAAAATGAAATTAGCTGCCCGCCTTTAGTTATTTTTGCAGTATGAAGAAACAGGTGAAATTAATTGAATGTCCACGGGATGCCATGCAGGGATGGCCGCATTTTATTCCAACAGAAAAAAAAATTTATTACATAAATTCTTTACTGAAAGTTGGTTTTGATACGATCGATTTCGGCAGCTTTGTATCACCCAAAGCCATTCCTCAAATGGCCGATACCAAAGAAGTGATTTGTAAATTGCAAATATCCAATTCAAAAACAAAACTACTTGCCATCATTGCAAATGAGCGAGGGGCGCAGGATGCAGTGCCGTATGATGAAATAAGTTATCTCGGTTTTCCTTTTTCGGTTTCCGAAACTTTTCAAAAAAGAAATACCAACTCCACTATTGCCGCATCATTTGAAAGAGTAGAAGAGATACAAAACATTTGTGTAAAAAATAAAAAAGCATTGGTAGTTTATATTTCCATGGGTTTTGGTAATCCGTATGGAGATGCCTACAATGAAGAAATAGTTTTTGAGTGGGTAAATAAAATGGCAGCACTTGATATTAAAATTATTTCTCTTGCCGATACTGTTGGAGTTGCCAAAGCAGAGGAGGTGTATAAATTGACCAATTACCTGGTAAAGCAATTGCCCGAAATTGAAATAGGGGTTCATTTACACTCTACTATTGAAAACAGGGAGGCAAAACTTGAAGCCGCATTAAAAGCCGGTTGTGTAAGATTTGATGGCGCTTTAAAAGGAATTGGCGGCTGCCCAATGGCCGGAAACGACCTGGTAGGAAATATGGATACTGAATATATGATACCTTTTTTTGAAACGCAGGGGTTTGAAACAGGTATTGATAAAGAAGCATTAAACAGGGCTGCCTGTATAGCTGCTGAAATATTTGTATAATTAGAAAGTAAAATAAACTTTTGTGTACATTAATAAACAGTAATAGTTATAACATTCTTCTGATAGTATTTAGCTAAATTAGTAGCATGAATTTTCATTTAGAATTTACTCCCAAACCTTTTGTTACTAAAATTAATCATCGGCATAAACTGCTGCTGATGGGGAGTTGTTTTACAGAAAATATTGGCGATAAATTAATACAACATAAATTTTCTGTGTTGCAAAATCCTAATGGAATTTTATTTAATCCTGTGAGTGTGGCCGATGCACTGCAAAATTATATGCAAAACCATACAATAGCTGGCAGCGATTTATTTTACCTGAATGAAGCGTATCATAGTTGGCAACATCATAGCAGATTTTCATCTCCTCAACAAAATGATGCTGTAATTGCCATCAATAAAAAAACAGAAGAAGCACACCAATTTTTAAAACAGGCAGATTTTATTCTCATTACATTTGGCTCTGCCTGGGTGTATGAGCTTACAGAAAAGGCTGATAACAAAAACAATAATATTGTAGCTGCTAATAATCATAAAGCCCCGGCAGATTGGTTTCGCAGGCGTTTGTTATCATCTCCGGAGGTAGAAAATTTATTAGATACTTTGATAAATGATTTAAAAAAATTTAACCCCGCTCTTCATATTATTTTTACCATTAGTCCGGTTAGACACCTGAGAGAGGGGTTTATTGAAAATAATCGTAGCAAGGCTGTTTTAATAAATGCTGTACATACAGTTGTTGAAAAATATGACACCGTATCTTATTTTCCGGCGTATGAATTGGTAATAGATGACCTGAGAGATTATCGGTTTTATGCAGAAGATATGGTGCATCCTAATTATACTGCTACCAATTATGTGTGGGAAAAATTTGTATCATCCGCTATTGATGAACCTTCGCAGGAGTTAATGAAAACGATCAATGAAATAAATGCCGCAAAAAGTCATAAAGCCTTTAATCCTCAATCAGAAGCACATAAAAAATTTCTGAAAATAAATTCTGAGAAGATCGATAATCTCCAACAACAATATTCTTACATAAATTTTGACGAGGAAAGAAAATTCTTCAAAGAATAGCATAGTAAAACAAAGTTCAATATTTACGAAGAAGTTCCCCTTTAGGGACGGAGAGGTTCCTAATGTATTCTATCGCCTCTTACTTCTTCACTTTTCATTAATTCTTTTTCATATTGCAGCCATGCAGCCCATCGTTTGCGTACTATTTTTTTATCAATGTAATGTTCGGCAAGGGTAATAAACAAGGTGTAATGGCCGGCTTCGCTTTCCATAAATTTTCTGTAGAAATTGCGCATGTATTTATCATCCATTCCCTCACTTAATCTTTTAAAACGTTCACAGCTTCGGGCTTCTATCAGGGCCATGATGAGCATATTGTCTAAAAAGCGTTGCTCGGGGCTGCCATCTTTTTTTTGAAAAGTAATGAGTTTGTTTACATAAATATCTTTGCGGGGTTTACCGAGTTTAAGATTGCGTTTTTTTAATTCTGCAATAACCATTCTGAAATGTCCCCATTCTTCTGTAACGATTGGGCTTAGTTCATCTACGAGTAATTCTTTATCAAAATTTTTTTGAATGAGCGAAATGCAGGTGAGGGCTGCTTTTTGTTCACAATAAGCATGATCGGTCAATATTTCCTCTAACTGTATTTCTGCAAGGTTTACCCATCGTGGGTCTGTAGGCAATTGTAAGCCCAAAATATTTCGGGTATCTTCACTTAGTTTTTGATTCATTTTGCAAAAGTAAAAATTTTGTAGTATTGATAAATATTATCAAATTAGATTGCTTATAAAATATTAAGAATTGAAAATTAATAAAAAGAATTTATTACTAACAGATGAACTACAATATCCCACAACATCTTACGGGCCTAACGGATGAAGCAATAAAGGCTTCTAGAACCAAATTTGGGTACAATAAGGCTGCATCTAGCAAAAAAAGTACTTGGTATTTGATGTTTTTGGGTATTTTGAAAGAACCAATGCTATTGCTATTGATTGCTATAACCATCATTTATGTAGTAGTAGGCAATTATTCAGAGGCTATTTTTATGTTAGGCGCCATCATTGTTGTTTCGGGAATTTCTTTTTACCAAGACAACCGAAGCAAAAAAGCGCTTGAAGCTTTAGAAAAACTCAATGAACCACTAAGCACCGTTATCCGAAATGCTAAAGTTGTTCAAATTCCAACAACAGAAATTGCTGTTGGTGATTTGTGTATTGTGGAAGAAGGGAAAATGATTAATGCCGATGGAACGATTGTTCACAGCAATGATTTTTCGGTAAATGAATCTTCGCTTACAGGCGAAAGTCATTCCGTGTATAAAAATGCAGATTCAGAAGACAATAAGATTTACAGTGGGACGCTGGTGGTATCTGGCTTGGCAGTATTTGAAGTCAATCAAATTGGTACCCATACAAAACTTGGAAAAATTGGTCAATCCATTCAAGACATTAAAGAAGAAATTTCCCCTTTGCAATTGCAGATTACCAAATTTGTAAAAGGAATGGCCATTATTGGAATTGTCATTTTTACAATGATTTGGGTATTTAATTTTTGGCATACCAAAGATTTTGTAAATAGCTTGTTGGCTGCATTAACCTTGGCGATGTCTGTTTTGCCTGAAGAAATACCAGTGGCATTTACCACGTTTATGGCATTGGGTTCCTGGAAATTAATGAAACAAGGCGTTATCGTTAAGCAAAGTAGTTTGGTCGAAACTTTAGGCAGTACCACGGTAATTTGTACCGATAAAACAGGAACCATAACTGAAAACGCGATGCGTTTAAAGCACCTGTTTGATTTCAAAACCAATCAGGTTTATGACGATGGACATTTTGATAATCCTGAACTTTCAACGCTCATTCAGTACGCAATGTGGAGCAGCGAACCGGTGCCTTTTGACCCGATGGAAAAAACCTTACACCAAGTGTACGAAAAAACGCAATCCACCGATAACAGGAATGAATTTCAAATGGTACATGAATATCCGTTAGTAGGCAAACCGCCCATGATGACGCATGTTTATGAAAACAATACAGGCGAGCGAATTATTGCTGCAAAAGGTGCACCAGAAGCCATTCTTGCTGTTTCTAACCTTACAGTAAATGAAAAAGAAAATCTTTGGCAACATATCCGTGAATTTGGTGAAAAAGGCTATCGCATATTGGGTGTAGCAAAAAGTGATTTTAATGGAAAAGACTTCCCCAAGAAACAACAAGATATAAACTTCGATTTCCTTGGGTTTACGGTGTTTTACGATCCTCCAAAACAAAATATCGAGCAGGTTATTAAAAAGATTTACGATGCCGGAATTAGTGTAAAAGTAATTACCGGGGATAATGCAGAAACAACCAAGACCATTGCGCAACAAGCAGGAATCCTCAACAATACAGCAGCAGTTAATGGATCAGAAGTAATACACGTTTCAGAACCAGAATTGATAAAAATCTCTAAAGAAACTACTTTGTTCACACGGATGTTTCCTGAGGCTAAACTTTCTGTTGTTCAAGCATTAAAACAATCTGGAGAAGTGGTGGCCATGTTGGGAGATGGCGTAAATGACGCACCGGCATTAAAAGCGGCTCATATTGGAGTGGCAATGGGCAACAAAGGTACAGAAATAGCAAAAGCGGCAGCAGCATTGGTTATAACCAATGACGATTTAGGCAAGCTCATCGTGGGAATTGAAGCCGGAAGAAGAATTTATGCCAATCTTAAAAAAGCAATTCAATACATTATTTCCATTCACATTCCAATTATTTTAACCGTTTCATTACCCCTTTTTCTCGGTTGGATTTACCCCAATATTTTCAGTCCATTACATGTTATTTTATTGGAACTTATAATGGGACCAACCTGCTCTATCGTTTACGAAAATGAGCCCATTGAAAATAATACGATGCTTAACAAACCACGAAAAATGACCGAAACCTTCTTAAATAAAAAAGAATTAAGCATCAGTATTATTCAGGGATTAATCATTACTGCTGGTGTGTTGTTCACGTATCAATTTGCTGTGCATCATGAAGCAAATGAAGAAAAAACACGGGCAATGGTTTTTTCCACACTCATATTTGCTAATGTTTTTCT